>CAMLKN010000030.1 GCA_946480655.1 uncultured Devosia sp.
CGGCCTTCGGAGCGCGGCTGGCTTTCGACCTTGGCGATGGCCTCGGTCTGGTCCTTGACCTTGATGAGCACCTGCATGCCCAGATCCTGGTGCGCCATTTCGCGGCCGCGGAAGCGCATGGTCACCTTGACACGGTCGCCTTCGCCCAGGAAACGCTGCACTGCCTTCATCTTGGTCTCGTAGTCATGCGTGTCGATATTCGGACGCATCTGGACTTCCTTGACCTCGATCACCTTCTGCTTCTTACGCGCTTCGGCAGCCTTCTTCTGGGCGGCATATTTGTAGCGCCCCAGATCGAGCATCTTGGCGACCGGCGGATTGGAATTGGCGGCGATCAGGACAAGGTCAAGACCCTGCTCCTGCGCTTCGGCCAATGCGTCGCGCGTGCGCACGACACCGCGGTTCTCGCCTTCTGCATCGATAAGCTGAACGTCGGGGCTGGTGATATCCTCGTTGGCAAGCGGCCCATCTTTCTGGGGCGCAACGGGTCTCATAGGACGGCGAATGGCAAGCTTTCCTTGTGCTATTGATGCCAGGGGGTGAATGCGCCCTAAAATCGTGGTAGCGGCAGCTAAAGTCAACTGGCGGACCGAGGGAAATTCCCGCTGTTGCAGCCGGGGTACGCCCCACCACCGCCTTTGAAAATCTCGGACAAGCCCATGAGTTCCATCCTGTCCTCCCGCATCACCGTTGGCCAGGGCGAGGAAGCTCGCGACATCGCCATGGAACAGCGACCCGGCGGGGCGCCGGGCCTCTTCTGGCTCAACGGCTTCCGCTCGGTGATGAGCGGGGCCAAGGCGATGAGCCTGGATGCGCTGGGGGCAGAGAAGGGGCTGGAGGTCACGCGCTTCGACTATTCGGGCCATGGCCAGTCGGGCGGCGACTTTGACCATGGCACGATCAGCCGCTGGCTGGAGGAGGCAGAGGCAGTCTTCGCCCATACCCATGGCCCGCAGATCGTCTGCGGTTCCTCAATGGGGGGCTGGCTGGCGCTGCTGCTGGCGCGACGGCAATTGCAGAAGGGCATGCCGCTCAAGGGGCTGGTGCTGATTGCCCCGGCGACCGATGCCACGGTGCGCATTGCCGCGCGGATGAACGAGGCGCAACGGCGAGACCTCGACGAAAAGGGCTATTACGAGCGGGTCAGCGCCTATGGCGATGGACTATACCGCTATACAAGGCGGCTGATCGAGGATGGCGCCCATCACCTCCTGTTCGGCTCGGTGATCGAGACCGGTTGCCCGGTGCATATCCTGCAGGGGGGCAAGGATCCCGACGTGCCGCCAGAGCATGCGCAGAAGCTGCTCACGCATATCCTCCACGATCCGGTGACCTATACGCTGATCCCCGATGGCGATCATCGCCTGAGCCGCGACGAGGATCTCGGACGGTTGCGGGACGCCGTGCTGGCCATGGTGTGACCCGGCATCCGGGCTGCCTCATTATCGGTCGGCGGCGTTACGCATGCGGATCATCGAATAGACGAGGCTGGAGCTCCTCACCGCATCATGCAGGCCCCAGAGCGAGGGCAGGACCCGCAGGGTTGCTCCCTCGTTGGCGATGGCCGAGGGAAGATCGTCCAAGACATCCATGCCCAGCGGCGTCACCGGGCCGCGCGACACCCAATAGCCGGCGCTCTCGTCCGCAAGGACGAAGCCGTCGCGGGGCATGACATAGCGGAACAGTTGTCCGGTCCGCAGCCGCTCCAGCCAAGCCGCTTCGATGGCCACCACCACTGTGTCGCCGCCCAGATGGCGCTCGACATCCGCCGCAGAGCTATCTGGCCCAGCCCGGAAACAGACGCGCGGGCAATCACGCGGCGTCAGGTAATTGACCACGCGTTCCGGCGCGATCGCCCAAACCACCGGCTCAGGCGTATAGACCGAGGGCCGTGGGTCGAAATGGGCAATGCCGGGATCGTCGCTGAGGTGATAGAGGCTCACCGGGTGGCGAGCCGGGTCTTCTGGGCCCCTGCCCCGTCAAAATTATCGGGGCTCAACCAGCGCTCGTATTCGGCGCGCAGGGCCGGCCACTCGCGGTCGATCATCGAGAACCAGGCCGTGTCGCGGCTTTCGCCCTTGATGATCATGTCCTGGCGGAAAATGCCCTCGAAGGTGAAGCCGAAGCGGGTCGCGGCGGCCTTGGAGGGCTCGTTGGCGTTGTTGCACTTCCATTCGAAGCGCCGGTAGCCGAGGTCATCGAAGGCATGGCGCGCGAAGAGGTACAGCGCCTCGGTGGCGAGGCGCGAGCGTGCCATGGGCAGGCCCCAATAGACGCCGCCGATCTCGATCGATCCGTGTTCGGGACGGATGCGCATCCAGCTCTGCTGACCCAGCGCCCTGCCGGTCGACTTCTCGACGATGGCGACCGCCAGGTCAGGCCCGGCCTGGCCGGCCTCGATGCGTTCTTCCATCTCCGCGAGGCTTCCAGGCGCATGGCTGAACAGCCAGCGATAGCGTTCAGGTCCACCCTCCATGGTGGAGACGGCGAAGAGATCGGCAGCGTGGCGCCGTTCGAGCGGTTCGAGGCGGACATAGCGGCCCTCAATCACGACGCGACCGGGGGCGGACTTGGCGGGTTGCGGCTTCATTCTTCGTTTTCCAGGATTTGGGCGAGGCCGACGCGATAGTTGGGATAGAGAAGGTCGATGCCCAGGGCTTCCTTGATCGCGCGGTTCGAGACCCGCTTGTTGTCGCGGTAGAAACTGCGCTGCATGGGCGTCATCTCCGCCGTTTCATAGGGCAGGTCGGGGGGAACCGGCAGGCCGGTCATCCTGGCCGCATGTTCGATCACGTCCTGCGGCGGGGCGGGCTCGTCGTCGGCAAGGTTGAACGTCCCATCGAGCCGCGCTTCGGCCGCCAGGGCCGTTACGCGGGCAATGTCGGCGACGTGGATGCGGTTGAAGACCTGGCCCGGCTTGATCACCCGCCGCGCCGTGCCCGCGCGCAGCTTTTCAAAGGTGGAGCGCCCAGGCCCGTAGATGCCGGCGAGGCGCAGAATGGTCAGCGGCACGCCGCGCGCGGCAGCAAGATCGCGCCATTCCTGCTCGGCCGAGACGCGCCAGTCCGACCGCATGTTGCGCGGCACCAGCGGTGCGGTCTCATCGATCCAATCCCCGCCGAAATCGCCATAGACGCCCACGGTGGAATAGTAGCAAAGCCATTCGAGGCCGGGCGCCTTGAGCAGGTCATCGCGGAACACCCGCAGGACCGGATCGCCGTTCTCATCGGGCGCGATGGACTGGATCACGTGCGTTGCCGACTTGAGCGCCACGGTGACATCGCGCGCGGGCTCAGTGCCGTCGAACAGCACCGCCCCAATGCCCGCAGCGCCAAGTCTTGCAGCCTTATCGGGCGTGCGGACGGTGCCGCCCACGGCTTCGGCGCCACCGGCGCGCATGGCCTCGGCACTAGCCTGGGAGGAGAAGCCCAATCCGAAGAAGAACGCCCGCATCACACCTCTCCCGCCCATTCATCGCGCACGCTGCTATCGCTTTCCCGGGAGAGTCTGTCCAGTCTCATGGCTTCGGCGCGACGGGGATCGAGCCGCCGCAGCGCCCAGGTGGCGGCGCCGCGGATCAGTGGCTCGGGGTCGTCGAGCCGCGCCAGGACAGCAGGGAGCAGGCCGCTGTCGTCGGAATTGCCTATGCCGATCAGTACATTGCGCAGGAACCGGGCATGGCCGATGCGCTTGACCGGTGAGCCGGCAAAGAGGGCGCGGAAGGCCTCATCGTCCAGGGCGACCAGGTCGCCGAGCGCAGGCCGCTCGAATTCGGGGCGGCTCCTGAGCTTGGCCTCGCGGCTGACCGAGGCAAACTTGTTCCAGGGGCAGACGGCGAGGCAATCGTCGCAGCCATAGATCCGATTGGCCATGGGCCGGCGGAATTCGCGCGGGATCGGTCCTTTGTGCTCCACCGAGTAGTAGGCCAGGCACTTGCGCGCATCGAGCTGGAAGGGCGCCGGAAAGGCATTGGTCGGACAGATATCGAGGCAGCGGGTGCAGGATCCGCAGCTTTCGTCGTGCGGCCTGTCAGCAGGTAGTTCAGCCGATGTGAGGATGGCGCCGAGGAACAGCCAGGAGCCGAAGGTGCGGCTGACCAGAACCGTATGCTTGCCCTGCCAGCCCAGCCCCGCAGCCTCGGCCAGGGGCTTTTCCATCAAGGGCGCCGTATCGACGAAGACCTTCACATCGGCGCGCGAGCGCCGGGCCAAGAGGCCTGCCAGTTCCTTCAACCGCCCCTTGATGATGTCGTGATAGTCGCGGTTGCGGGCATAGGCGGAGATGATGCCGACGCCCGGTTCGGCGAGCAGCGCCATCGGGTCGGTTTCCGGGCCATAATTGACACCCAGGAGGATGACGGAGCGCGCTTCTCCCCAAAGTTTGTGGGGATCACCGCGTCGCTCCTCGGTCTCTTCCATCCAGTCCATGCCGGCGTGCCAGCCCTCGGCAAGCGCGTGGGCGAGCTTTTCGGGCAGGTCGGGACGGGCATTGGCTGCCGTGACACCGAAGGCGTCGAAGCCCAGGGCCGAGGCGCGGGCCCGAAGTTCGTCGATGATGGCTTGGGTGACCTGCACGCTGCTCACAGAGACCTCATGGTGAGCCTGTCGAACCACGAGGCCGGAACCACCGTGGCCGCGACCTCGTCCTTCGACAGGCTCAGGATGAGGTCTACTTCACTATGGCGCTCTGGCGCAAAGGCCTAAAAATCGAGGTCCGCATAGCCCTTGGAAGGCGGCATGGCGGTGACGCGGTCATTGAGCAGGGTGCGGAAGGCCGGGCGCGACTTGATGCGTGAATACCAGTCGCGCGTCTCGATCGGCACCTTGGACCAATCTATGTCACCCATATAGTCGAGCGTCGACACGTGGGCGGCGAGCGCGAAGTCGGCAAGGCTCATCTCGTCGCCACCGAGCCAGTTGCGGCTGGCCAGCAGGTAGTTGAAGTAGAGCAGATGCTCGGTGAGATTGGCCTTGGCCGCGCGCAAGACCGAGGGTTCGGGCGTGGCGCCGCGGATGTCGCGCTTGGCGATCTTTTCCTCGACCAGATAACGCGTCACCTCGTCATTGAGCTTGACCAGCGCCCATTCGACCAAGCGCCACATTTCGGCGCGCGCCATGGGATCGGCCGGGAACAGGCCCTCGACAGCGTCGGGCGTATAAAAGTCTTCCACGGCATGGATCGTCGCCATGATGCCGACAATGGGCTGCTCGCTCTCGGTGAAGAGGATGGGCAGCGTGGCGGCAGGGTTGATCTCCAGCAGAGCCTCTTCGCGCAGCCAGGGCTTGATCTCTTCGAGATCGAGCGGAACCCCGTATTCGGCGCACATCAGCCGGATCAGGCGTGAGGCGGGATCGAGGGGGTAGTGGACGAGACTGGGCATGTAGGAACGCTCTGAACTGTTGCAGACCTCCATTGCTGCTCTCCGCCTTGGCGCCCTTTGCGAACACGGCTATGAGATCGGCGCAGAATTCGGCCCTTGGAAACGAGTTAGGGGATCAAATGAACGCCGATCAAGGTCTTTTTGTGCCCCTTATCCTCGGAATCCTCGAAGGGCTTACCGAATTCCTTCCGGTCAGTTCCACTGGCCACCTGCTGCTGGCCGGGCATTTCTTCGGCCTTGAGCAACCCGCCGCCTTCATCGTGCTGATCCAGCTCGGCGCCATCCTGGCTGTGATTACCGTTTACTTTGCAAAACTGGCGGTGCTGATCCGCGATGCCTTGAGCGGCAAGGTCTATGCGTGGCGCTTCGCGCTCGCCGTCATCCTCGCCTGCCTGCCTGCTGTCGTCGTTGGCGTGCTGGCGCGCGATTTCATCCAGCAGGTGATCTACGAGACCCCGATCGTCATCTGCATTTCGCTGCTGGTGGGAGGCGTCGTGCTGCTCATCGTCGACCGTATGCCCAAGCAGGTGCGCTATGACGACATCTACACCTATCCCTGGCACCTGGCGCTGATCGTGGGCCTGTTCCAGATGCTGAGCCTCATTCCGGGCGTGTCGCGGTCTGGCTCGACGGTGGTGGGCGCCATGCTCTTCGGCGCCTCCAAGCGCTCCGCCGCCGAATTTACCTTTTTCATCGCCCTGCCGATCATGGCCGGCGCGTTCGGCTACGACCTCTACAAGAGCCGCGACCTCATCGACATGAGCCTGGGGCTCAATATCGCCATCGGCTTTGCCGCGTCCTTCGTGGTCGGCGCACTGGTGGTCAAATACCTACTCGACTTCGTCTCCCGCCACGGCTTTGCGCCCTTTGCCTGGTGGCGCATCCTCGTGGGCGGCGTCGGCCTCGTCGCCATTCTCGCCTTCGGTCTTTGAGGCGCGGGCAGATCAGCTTGTCGGATCCTTGCCCCGATAGGTGGCGGGGAAGGTGAAGAAGTGGGAGGGGATTTCGACTCCCTTCTGCACGTCATAGAGCGAGAAGGTGAGCTCCGAGCCATTGGGCTCGACCAACGTCCACTGTGCCAGGTCCTTGGTCTCGGTATCGAAGATCAGCGATACCTGCACCGTGCCAGCCACCGTGTTGTCGATGACGGTGATGCTGACATAGCCGTCGGTGGTGGTGATATCGACCACATTGGCATTGAGCAGGTTGATCTGCTCGCCCAGGAACTGCCGCAGCGGGATCGAGTCCTGCGGATAGGCGTAGTAGGTCTCCTCGCGCCGGTCGATGACATAGAAGCCACGCCCGATGGAGACGATTTCCTCGCGGCTGGGCGGCGCATAGCGGAAGGCGATCTTGTTGGGCCGCTCGAGGAAGAACGTGCCTTCCTGGCGGCCGCCCTGGCTGTCGATCTGCAGGAAGCGGCCGACCATGGTGCGGATGGCGGTATTGTGCGCGTTGATCTCGTCGATGAGCTGCTGCTCCTCGGGCGTCAGCGCCCGGCTCTGGGCCAGGGCCGGCAGGGCGGGCGACAGCGCGGCGGCAAGTCCGAGCATCAGGGCGGTGCGGCGAATCATCGGCTGGATTTCCTCGCGGGTCTTTTGGTTGAGCCTAACCTAGGCAGCAATTGCGGCAACAGGTGGAAAGTTCCATTGTCGTTGCCAACGCCGATCCATCACGGTTGGGAGACCGAATTGCCATGATCAGAGGACCAGTCGTACTCGCCTTCTGCCTTCTGTCGGTACCGGCCTTTGCCGCGCTGCCGCCGCACTACCAGCGGCAGGACGAACTGGTCGCCATCATCGAGCATGTGGTGGAGGAGTTCGGGATCGAGCACCCGATCGAGTCGATCGTCATGAAGGACACCGACTTCTATGAAGTCGTGAGCGGGTCGTGCCGCATGGAGGTCGTCATCGTGGATGTGCCGCCCGAGCCTGGCGCGGAACCGATCTCCGGACCGCGGCAGTTTGCGGTCGAATCCGGTCCGCTGGTCTGCCCCCGATGACAAAGGCCCGGCGGGGCCGGGCCTTTCGCTGTTCAATTCCCCAATCGCTCAATAGCCATCGGCATTATTGCCGACGAGGATCTCGCGCTTGCCGGCATGGTTGGCGGGCGAAATGACGCCTTCGCGCTCCATGCGCTCGATCAGGGTGGCCGCCTTGTTATAGCCGATGGCGAGGCGCCGCTGGATATAGGAGGTCGAGGCCTTCTTGTCGGTCATGACGATGTGGACGGCCTTGTCATAAAGCTCGTCGCCCGAGCCGGCATAATCGTCGCCGCCAGCACCGTCCTCGCCGAAGCCGCCCTCATCGTCTTCCTCGGTAATGTTGTCGAGGTAGTCTGGCGATCCCTGGCTCTTGAGATGGGCTACAACCGCTTCGACCTCGGCGTCGGAGACGAACGCACCGTGCAGGCGCTTGGTGCGGCCGCCGGAGGCCATGTAGAGCATGTCGCCATTGCCCAGCAGCTGCTCGGCGCCCTGCTCCCCGAGGATGGTGCGCGAGTCGATCTTGCTGGTCACCATGAAGGAGATGCGGGTCGGGAAATTGGCCTTGATCGTGCCGGTGATGACATCCACGGAGGGACGCTGGGTGGCGGTGACCATGTGAATGCCGGCGGCGCGGGCCATCTGCGCGAGGCGCTGGATGGCGCCTTCGATGTCCTTGCCGGCGACCATCATCAGGTCGGCCATCTCGTCGACGATGATGACGATATAGGGCAAGGGCTCGAGATCGAATTCCTCGCTCTCGAAGATCGCTTCGCCGGTCTCGCGATCAAAGCCGGTCTGCACCGTGCGGGTAATGGTGCGGCCTTCCTTGGCGGCTTCGGCGACGCGCTGGTTGAAGCCGTCGATGTTGCGCACACCGATCTTGCTCATCTTGCGGTAGCGGTCTTCCATCTCGCGCACCGCCCATTTGAGCGCCACGACCGCCTTCTGCGGATCGGTGACGACCGGCGTCAGCAGGTGCGGGATGCCGTCATAGATCGAGAGTTCCAGCATCTTGGGATCGATCATGATCATGCGGCACTGCTCGGGCGTCATCTGGTAGAGCAGCGAGAGAATGAAGGTGTTGATGCCGACCGACTTGCCCGAGCCGGTGGTACCGGCGATGAGCAGGTGGGGCATGCGGGCGAGGTCGGCAATGACCGGTTCGCCGCCAATGGTCTTGCCCAGGCAAATGGGCAGCTTGCCCTTCATCTTCTCGAAGTCTGACGAAGCAAGCATTTCGCGGAAGAAGACCGTCTCGCGGTTCTGGTTGGGCAGCTCGATGCCGATGGCGTTGCGGCCGGGCACCACGGCAACGCGGGCCGAGATGGCGCTCATCGAGCGGGCGATGTCGTCGGCCAGCGAGATCACGCGACTCGACTTGATGCCAGGGGCCGGTTCGAGTTCGAAGAGGGTCACGACGGGACCGGGGCGGACATTGATGATGTCGCCCTTGACGCCGAAATCGGCCAGGACGGCCTCGAGCTGGCGGGCCATGTCCTCAAGTCGCTCGGGCGCATGTTCGGGCGAGGGCCCCGAGCGGCGGGGTTCGGCGAGCAGGCTGAGTTCGGGCAGTTCGAAGCCGTGCGGTTCGTCGAGCAACGAGCCCTGGGCCTCGCGGAACTGGCGCTGGCCCTGGGCCGGACGCGGCGCGGGTGCCGTGACCCGCGGCGCTGCCGGGTCGACCGGGTGGAAGCGCGAATCACCGCGCTGGGTGCGCGAAACGACCGGCGTATCCGGGACGAAGGGCACAGCGTCGTCCTCGTCTTCCTCGGGATAGTCGATGGCGGTGTCGTCATAGGCGGGCTGCGCCATGATGCGCGCCGAAGGCTCGAAGCTCGGCTCGACATGCTGGGCCGGGGCATGAATGCGGCGCGGCGATGCCACGACGGGCTCGCGCTGCGGGACAACCTCGGGGACCCGCTGGCCATCCAGCGAAGGTTCATTGTCGTGGTCGGCAGCCTCTGCGACCTCGGCGGCGCGGCGGGCCGCATGTTCGGCCTTGGCCCTCCGGAAGGCAGTGCGCAGCGAATAGCCCATGTGGACGACGGCGCCCATCGCCACTTCGACGATCGGATTGGGTTCGCGCTCATCCTCGTCGGCGGCCCTGCGCGACGCCGATGCCTTTGCCGGCTTGGCCGGGACCGACGTGCCCAGGCCCATGGCGATCCAGAAGAGGGTCAGGGCGGGAGCCGCCAGAATGATGGCAAACAGGGTCGAGGTGATCGCCTGCGGGTCGGTGCCTGCAATCAACCCGGCCAGATTGGTGAACAGCATGCCGCAAAGACCACCCAGCCCGGTGGGCAGGGGCCAGCTTTCAGGCATGGCGACAAAGGAGAAGACACCCGAGAACAGCACCGTCGCGCCAATCCAGCAGGCGAGGCGCAGGCCCGGCCGGGTGACCACATGGCGGCGCGCCATGGCCCAGCCCCAAAGGGCCAGCGGCACGACCATGACGAGACCCGCAAGACCCAGGAACTGGAAGACGAGATCGGCGATCACGGCGCCGGGGAAACCCAGCCAGTTCGCGGCCGTCTTGCCGGTCGCCAGCGAAAGGGACGGATCGTCCACCGACCAGGAGGCAAGTGACAGCAGGAGAATGCTACAAAAGCCCAGAATCAAAAGGCCCGCGACGCGCAACGGAATGCGGATGGCTATGGCCGGGGGCGGCATCGGTGCACCGGCTGACCGCGCAGAGGCACGTGGCGCCCGGGCAGGCAGGGTGCGGACTTCGTCGAGAGTGGGGACGGGATGGCTGGGCATGGACACGCATTACTCGTTGCCGGCCCGCAAACCATCAGCGTGGGCCGTAATGCGCTTATGCTAGTCTGGTGTGGTTAATCGCGTGCTAACCATCGGAAATTCATGCCGGCGAAGACTGTTCCGGGAGTGCGGCCCATGCGGTTTGCGAGTGGGAAGCCTCTGTGGCGGGCCAAAGAGGACATGAGCCGCACGCCCTGACCAGCCTCGCATGAAGCCGGGCCGGCGAGCAGGTCGGGCGGCCCGGAGGCCGCCCGACCCCAAGACTTAGTTGTAGGCGCGTTCGCCGTGGCTCGAGAGGTCGAGACCATCGCTTTCGGCAGCCTCGGAAACCTTGGCGCCGCCGAACAGGGCCTTGACGATCAGCATGGCAATGAGGGCCACGACGCCAGACCAGACTACGGCAATCACCACGCCGGTCAGCTGCACCATGAACTGGCCGCCGATCGAGTAGGCGGCCGCATCGCCGAGCGGGTAGCCGCCCAGGCCGGGAGCTGCGACGATGGCCGTGCCCAGGGCGCCGACGATACCGCCAACACCATGGATGCCGAACACGTCCAGGCTGTCGTCATACTTGAGCATGGGCTTGAGGTTGACCACGGCCCAGAGGCAGACCACGCCGGCCACAGCGCCCAGGACGATGGCGCCGCCGACACCGGCAAAGCCGGCTGCCGGGGTGATGGCAACCAGACCCGCAACGGCACCGGAGACGGCGCCCAGAGCCGAAGCATGGCCACGGGTGATCTTTTCGCCCAGGGCCCAGGCGAGGGCGCCAGCGGCGGGAGCCAGGATGGTGTTGGCGAGGGCCACGGCCGTCAGGGCATTGGCTTCAAGATTGGAGCCGGCATTGAAGCCGAACCAGCCGAACCAGAGCAGGCCGGCACCGACATAGGTGAGGACCAGGTTGTGGGGCGGAATGGGTTCCTTCATGTAGTTGGAACGCGCACCCAGGACGAGGGCAGCGACAAGAGCGGCCACACCGGAATTGATGTGAACCACGGTACCGCCGGCAAAGTCATAGGCACCCATGCCGAAGAGCAGGCCCGGACCGGCCCAGACCATGTGGGCCATGGGGATGTAGGAGAAGGTGAACCAGATGGCGAGGAAGGCCATCAGGGCGCCGAACTTCATGCGCTCGGCAATGCCGCCCACGATCAGGGTCGAGGTGATGCAGGCAAAGGTGAGCTGGAAGATCACGAAGACCATTTCGGGCAGCTCGAAGCCGGCCGAGAAGGTGGCGGCGGTCGATTCGAGCGTCACGCCGGCGAGGAAGAACTTGGAGAAGTCGCCAACGAAGGCCGAGAGACCACCTTCGGTGGGGCCGGCAAAGGCCAGCGAATAGCCATAAGCTACCCAGAGGATGGCAATCATCGAGAAGCCGAGGAAGACCTGGGTGAGGACGCTGAGGACGTTCTTGGCGCGCACCAGGCCGCCATAGAACAGGGCCAGGCCCGGAATGGTCATGACGATGACGACCATGGTGGATACGAGCATCCAGGCAACGTCGCCCTTGTCGACGACGGCGGCAGCGGTTTCGACGACTTCTGCAACGGCTTCAGCGGCGGGTGCCGCGGCATCCTGAGCGAAGGCTGGAAGCGCCGCGAAGAGGGAGGCCAGTGCTGCGCCCCCCAGGACTTTGGACATTTTCATTGGTATTGTCTCCGGAATTGGGAAGCGGATCACAGCGCCGAAGCGCCGGTTTCACCGGTACGAATGCGGGTGACGGCGAGCAGATCGAGCACGAAAATCTTGCCGTCGCCGATACGGCCGGTCTGGGCCGCTTCGCGAATGACCGAGCTGACCTGATCGGCAAGGCCATCATCGACCGCAATCTCGACTTTGAGCTTGGGCAAGAAATGCACGGCATATTCGGTGCCGCGATAGATTTCCGAATGGCCCTTCTGCCGGCCATAGCCCTTGACCTCGGTCACGGTCATGCCGTGGACATCGAGCGAGTTGAGCGCCTGCCGGACCTCTTCGAGCCGCGACGGCTTGATAATGGCAACCACCAGTTTCATCTGACCCCCTTTGACGCCATAGCGGCGCGTGCTGGAACGGCCACCTAACAGTCAAGCTGCGTGCCAAACGAACCGGCACGAATTACCTCAATGTTTACAATGCCTTAATTTGGCGCCGTCGAAATCGACTCGGAAATGGGCAGATCGGCGCCCAAATTGTGTGCAAAAATCGCCCTAGCCGCCCAAACATTAGGCAGACTTTGGACTGCGCCGCGGCAATGCGACACTTGCCTTGCACCGGGGCGGGACAGACAATGGTCGCCAAGGAGATGGGCATGACCACAAGTGCAGCAAATCGCTACGATGTCATGATTGTAGGCGGTGGACCGGTCGGGCTGACATTGGCCCTGGCGCTTGCCCAGTCGGCGCCGGGCATCCGGGTGGCCCTGGTCGAGCGCCGCCCGCTCAGCGTACCGCGCGACAACCGCGCCTCGGCGATTGCCGCCGGGGTACGGCGAATCTTCGAAGCGCTGGGCGTCTGGGAGGCGATGGCGCCGCAGAGCCAGCCGATCAGGGCGATGAACATCACCGATTCCGGCACTGGCGACCTGGC
Source organism: uncultured Devosia sp. (assembly GCA_946480655.1). The sequence goes on from CAMLKN010000030.1 coordinate 12,696, forward strand.
GCGACCCCTTTTCCTGCGCTTCGAGGGTGACGTGGCCCCTGGCGAGCCTTTTGCCCATATGGTCCCCAACCAGGTCAGCGGCTCGGCCCTGCTCGACGCCGTCACGGGCAAGATCGAGGTCATCGCACCGGCCGACATCGTCGACTGGTCCAGCGGCGAGGCGCTTGCACAAGTGGTGCTGGCCGACGGAAGGACCTTGTCGGCCGCTCTCATCGTGGCTGCCGACGGGGCGCAGTCGAGCCTGCGGCAGCGCGCGGGCATCGGCACCTTCGGGCATGACTACGGGCAGACCGGCCTTGTCGCCACGATCGCCCATGAACTGGCCCATGAGGGCGTCGCCTATGAGCATTTCCGGCCGTCCGGCCCCTTTGCCAGCCTGCCCCTGCCGGGCAATCGCTCGTCGCTGGTCTGGACCGAGACAACGGCAGAGGCGCCCCGCTTCCTTGCCATGGCCGCCGATGAACTGGCGCTCGAAATCGAGGCCGTCATGGGCTCGACCCTGGGCCGGGTGACGCTCGAAGACCAGCTGATGGGCTTTCCTCTCAGGCTGCAATTGGCCAAGAGCTTTGTCGGCCCACGGCTGGCACTGGTGGGCGATGCCGCCCATGTCGTCCACCCCATTGCCGGCCAGGGCCTCAATCTGGGCCTGAAGGATGTTGCGGCGCTGGCCGAGGTGGTCGTCGAAGCCATGCGCCTGGGGCTCGATCATGGCGCACCTGACGTGCTGGAGCGCTATCAAGCCTGGCGCCGCCTCGACACGGCCTCCATGGCCGTGGTGACCGATGGCATGAACCGGCTGTTTTCCAATGATGTCGCGCCCATCCGGGCCCTCCGCGATTTCGGCCTGGGCCTGGTCGATCGTGCGGGGCCCATCAAGTCCACGCTGATTCGCGCGGCGTCCGGGGCGGTGGGCGGGGCGCCAAAACTGCTCACCGGCATGCCGCTCTGACACCAAGGATACGCGTCTATGGCGGGTGGGGGATAAGTCAGCGCGAAAGGCGCTGGAGCTCCTCCGGATCGATGCTGCGGGCTTCGTCAAGGCTCAGGAGCGGCACGCCCTTGACGATGGGAAAAGCAAGCCGGGCCGCCACCGAGATCAGTTCGGCATGGTCGGCCGACAGGATCAGCCGCGTCTTGGTGAGCGGACAGACCAGCATTTCCAGGGTCTGCGGATCGACCACATGGCGCGGATCGACGGGTGCGTCAGCCATCAGTTGAGCGGCGCCGCCCCATCCGAACCGCCGCGCGCCATTTCATATTCGGTCATGGCGATGAGCGTTTCGGCGCGCGCCTCCAGGGTGGGCGCTTCGAGCAGAACCTGCTTTTCGGCCGCGCCATAGGGCGAGACCATGCAGCAGAAATTGACCAGGTCGGCGGTGCCGGTCGATTCGATCTCTTCCCAGTTGAGCTCGAAATTGGCGAATTCGGCATAGTCGCGCATCATCTTGACGAAGCGGGCGCGATCCACGGCTTCCTCGCCGTGATTGCGTGAAAAATCGGCCTCATAGCCTTCGGCCGAGATCACGCATTGACGGTAGGGGGTCAGCACGGTCAGCTCGTGCATGACGCGGAAGCGCGTGACGCCTTCGAGAATGATGAAGTAACGCCCGTCGCCACTTTCCTCGAAATGAGTGAGGCGGCCGAGACAACCGACCTTCTGCAGCGGTGCGCGGCCTTTGGGGCTTTCCTCGGACGTGTCCTCAGGCTGAATCAGCCCGATCAGCCGATCGCCGCGCAGGGCGGCATCGACCATTTCGATATAGCGCGGTTCGAAAATATTGAGCGGGCGATGCGAATAGGGCAGCAGCAGCGCCCCGCTCAGGGGAAAGACCGGAACGGATTTGGGCAGCTCGGCCGGACTGGTCGGACGCTTGGGCATGAGTGATCCTGATCAGGAGAAGAGCACCGCAGAGAGGAGACGGCGGCCCTTGAGCGTGGCCGGGTCCTTGGGGCCCCAGGCCTCGAAGAATTCGAGCAGCTTCTTGCGCG
>CAMLKN010000031.1 GCA_946480655.1 uncultured Devosia sp.
CCCGGGGATATGTGTGTCCTCACGCACCGGGCAGCGGATAGAGATATAGGCGTTTGTGCAGCCGGCTGCAAACGGCCAGAGCAAGGTTTCACCCGCATTTGCGATATGGCTAGAGCAGATCGAACCAGTCTTGCAGATGGTGGAGGACACGCAGGATGATGATGTCGCCATCCTAGATGACATAGAGAATGTGATGCGCCTCGCAGGGCATCAGCCGAACGAGACGCCTCGCCCCACGCCGTTCTGGCGCCATTTCGGGATTTGCGGCCAAATGGTCGAACATGTTGACCAATACTTGGTCGTACTTTTCGGCCTGACGCAGCCCGAACTTGGCAAGACTCCACAGCGAGATGCGGTCAAGGTCGTCGCTCGCCGCCGCCGTAAGCTTCCACATGTCAAGCAGACTTTTGCTGAGCTATGGCGTCCAGACGCTTCGCCTTCATACGTGCCAGGAGTTCCTCTCGGCTTATCTCCACGATACCACTGGCCAAGGCCTGCTCCACCATTTGGTCGAGCTTTTCACGGGCATCTGCCCGCGCCTGCTCCTTGCGGACTAGGTCGCGGATCACGTCGCTGCTATTGGCGTATCGTCCTGTCTCGACTTGTTCTTCCACCCACTGCTTCATCGCGTCGGGCAGGGAAATGTTCATTGTCGCCACGGCACCACCTCCAGCCTCTTGGCAAAGATTGCCAAACTTTGCCAAAGATTAGGGCAGGATGGCGGCTTCGTCCAGCGTATCGGCGACGCCCTCGATGGCCTTGGCGGCCTCGCTGAGCTTTTGAGCGAAGCGTGCTTCGGTGTTTTCGAGTTCCACGGCAATGTCCTGGCCGGCGCGGGTCAATTCCAACACCTGCGTTTCAAGCGCCTTGATCTTGCGCTCGGCCTCGGACAGTTCGTCCAGCACGGCAATGCCGGCCATAACCGTCAGACGGTTGTCGCCGATCTCGCCGACGGCACCCTTCAGACCCTCGACCTGGGCATTGAACCGGTCGGCGAGGCCGATCAGATGGGCCTGCTGGCCCTCTTCGCAGGCCATGCGATATTTGCGGCCATTGATTTCGACATTGACCTCGGGCACCGCCTACTCCGCCTTTTCCAGCACCGAGCGCACGGTTTCCATGGCCACGACGAGGCGCCGCGACACTTCGTGAGCGCTGTCGTCCAGCCGCTTGGCGCGGGCCGCGGTCTTGTCGAGTTCGGTGGCTAGGCGCGCCCGTTCATGCACGAGCCGCTGCGTATCGACTTCCATGCGCTGATGCCGGGCCAGGCGCGTATTGAGATCGCGGACACTCGCATTGAGGCGCGCCAGGGCCCGGTCAAACCGGGCGGTGGCCGAGATCAGGCCCTCTTCAAGTTCCGTCTCACTCATGGCCGCTACTGCCCTCAGGACACGACGATTCCAACCTGATCAGCCTGCCCCAGCGATTGTGGCATTGCAACGGGCTTGACGGGCCCACCCCCGGAAAACCGGCTTCCAACCGAACGCCAAAGACCTTTGGCGACATTGACAGGCAATCCGAACCTGTTATGGCTCAACCCCGTCTTTGGGAGGAGGCTGGCCGTGCCGCCGCTCCCGCAATTCCTAGACTTTTGAGCAAGCGAGCAGTCTTTCCCATGACCAACACAGCCCAGCAGAACGCATTGGCCAATGCGATCCGGTCCCTCTCCATGGACGCGGTCGAAAAAGCCAATTCTGGCCATCCGGGCCTGCCCATGGGCTGCGCCGACATCGCCACCGTGCTCTTTACCAAGGTGATGAAGTTCGATCCCGCCGATCCCCACTGGGCCGATCGCGACCGCTTCATCCTCTCGGCCGGCCACGGCTCGATGCTGCTCTATTCCTCGCTCTACCTGCTCGGCTATGCCGACATGACCATCGACCAGGTCAAGAATTTCCGCCAGCTCGGCTCCAAGACCGCCGGCCACCCCGAATTCGGCCATGCCACCGGCATCGAGACCACCACCGGTCCGCTCGGCCAGGGCCTCGCCAATTCGGTCGGCTTTGCTGTGGCCGAGGCCAAGCTCGCCGCCGAATTCGGGTCCGACCTCGTCGATCACCATACCTATGTGCTGGCCGGCGACGGGTGCCTGATGGAAGGCATTTCCCAGGAGGCCATTTCGCTGGCTGGTCACCTCAAGCTCAACAAGCTGGTGGTGATCTGGGACAACAACAACATCACCATCGACGGCAAGGTCTCCAACGCCGACTCCACTGACCAGATCGCCCGCTTCAAGGCGGTGGGCTGGAACACGATCGAGATCGACGGCCATGACCAGGACGCCATCGAAAAGGCCCTGCTCGCCGCCAAGGCCTCGAACGACAAGCCGACCCTGATCGCCGCCAAGACCACGATCGGCTTCGGCGCCCCCAAGAAAGCCGGCACCGAGAAGGTGCATGGCGCGCCGCTCGGTGCCGAGGAACTGGCCGGCGCCAAGGCCGCCCTGGGCATCGATTATCCGCCCTTTGAAATCCCCGCCGCCATCCTCGAAAGCTGGCGCGCTGCCGGCAAGCGCAGCCAAAACCTGCGCGGCGAATGGGAAGCCCGTCTCAACGCTTCCGACAAGAAGGCCGAATTCGCTCGCCGCATGTTGGGCAAGCTGCCCGCCGACTATGCGACGGCCATGACCGCCTACAAGAAGAAGCTGGCCGAGGACAAGCCCAAGGTCGCCAGCCGCAAGGCCAGCCAGATGGCGCTCGAAGTCATCAACAAGGCCGTGCCCGAGACCTTGGCTGGCTCGGCCGACCTGACCCATTCCAACCTCACCCACACCCCCGAGACCCTGCCCTTCCAGGCCGACAACCGGCTCGGTCGCTACATGATGTATGGCATCCGCGAGCACGAGATGGGCGCGGCCATGAATGGCGTGGCGCTGCATGGCGGCTTCATTCCCTATGGCGGCACCTTCATGGTCTTTACCGACTATGCCCGCCCGGCCATCCGTCTCTCGGCGCTGATGGAACAGCGCGTCATCTATGTCATGACCCATGACTCCATCGGCCTGGGCGAGGACGGCCCGACCCACCAGCCGGTGGAACACCTCTCAGCCCTGCGCGCCATCCCGAACCTCTTCGTCCTGCGCCCCGCTGACGCGATGGAAACGGCCGAGTGCTGGGAAATCGCGATGGAGACGAAGAAGTCGCCGTCCATCCTCGCGCTGTCCCGCCAGAACCTGCCGGCCGTGCGCACCGAATATTCGGCCGAGAACAAGTCGGCCAAGGGCGCCTACACCCTCGTCGGCCCCGCTGACGCCGATGCGGTAATCTTCGCCTCCGGCTCGGAAGTCGCCATTGCTGTCGAAGCTCAGAAGGAACTGACCGAGAAGGGTATCAAGGCCCGTGTCGTGTCGGTCCCCTCCATGGAACTCTTTGCCAAGCAGTCCGATGCCTACAAGGCGGAAGTCCTCGGCTCGGCCAAGGCGCGCGTCGCCGTCGAGGCTGGCATCGAGATGAGCTGGAACAAGCTGCTCGGCGACAAGGGACGCTTTGTCGGCATGCATTCCTTCGGCGCTTCCGGCCCGATCGACGCGCTCTATGCCCACTTTGGCATTACGTCCAAGGCCGTTGTTGAAGCCGTCACCGCACAGTTGTAAGAGAGCCGCGCCTCCCTTTCTCCTCCCCCTCCCGCTAGGAGCGTAAAAACATGGCAGTTCGCGTCGCCATCAATGGTTTTGGCCGTATCGGCCGCAATGTCCTCCGCGCCATCATGGAATCGGGCCGCACCGATATCGAAGTCGTGGCGATCAACGATCTCGGCCCGGTCGAAACCAATGCCCACCTGTTCCGCTTCGACAGCGTGCATGGCCGCTACAATGGCACCGTGACCGTCGATGGCGACACCATTGACGTGGGCCGCGGCCCGATCAAGGTGACGGCCGTCCGCAACCCGGAAGAGCTGCCGCATGGCGAAATGGGCGTCGACATCGCGCTCGAATGCACCGGCATCTTCACCTCCAAGGAAAAGGCCTCGGCTCATTTGAAGGCCGGCGCCAAGAAGGTGATCATCTCGGCCCCCGGCGACGGCGCCGACAAGACCATCGTCTATGGTATCAATCACGGCAGCCTGACCAAGGAAGACGTGGTGATCTCGAACGCCTCGTGCACCACCAACTGCCTCGCGCCGCTGGCCTATGTGCTGCACAAGGAATTCGGCATCGAAAAGGGAATGATGACCACCATCCATTCCTATACCGGTGACCAGCCGACGCTCGACACCATGCACAAGGATCTCTATCGCGGCCGCGCGGCTGCCCTCTCGCAGATCCCGACCTCGACCGGCGCCGCCAAGGCCATCGGCCTCGTCCTGCCCGACCTCAAGGGCAAGCTCGACGGCGTCTCGATCCGCGTGCCGACCCCGAACGTCTCCTGCGTTGACTTCAAGTTCATTGCCAAGCGCAACGTGACCGCCGAGGAAATCAACGCGGCCGTCAAGAAGTATGCCGATGGCGAGCTCAAGGGCATTCTGGGCTACACCACCCAGCCTAACGTCTCCATCGACTTCAACCACGACAGCCACTCCTCGACCATGGCGCTGGACCAGACCAAGGTCATGGACGGCAATTTCGTCTCGGTCCTCTCCTGGTACGACAACGAATGGGGCTTCTCCAACCGCATGGCCGACACGGCCGTGGCGCTTGGCAAGACGCTCTGAACGAATTGGCCGAATGAATGAAAGGGGCGTCCTCCGGGGCGCCCTTTTTGTTGACGGGCCTGTGCCCGCCGCACATCCGGTATTCGCCCACCGCACCGCCATCGGGCTTGACCCGAGGGCCTGCACCAGCGCTCACTGAGGCTCTTGGTGTCGCCGTACAAGAGGTCCTCGGGTCGAGCCCGAGGACGGCCTGGAGTATGAGCGAACACCTGCTACACATCAGCGCTCTGCGGGAGAACGGCGCTTGAACACCATCAATCGATCCATCCGCTGGCACGGCATCGACCTCGAAACAATCGAACATTGCCATGTGATCGCCAATGGCCGCGACACCCGCATCCGCGGCGCCATTATCGGCTCCGATTTCGGTCTCTTCTATCGCCTCAAGCTCGATGAGAACGGGCATACGAGGACGGTCAAGATCGAGCGCGCCGATGGCAAGGTGCTGGAACTGTTTTCCGACGGCGCCGGCGGCTGGTCGGATGACCGGGCCGAGCCCATTCCGGCGCTGCGCGGCTGTATCGACGTCGACATCTGGCCCACGCCACTGACCAATTCCCTGCCCATCTGGCGCACGCAATGGACCGATCAGCCAGTCCGCTTCGCCATGGCCTGGATCGACGCCACCGAGATGACCGTCAAGCGCTCCGAGCAGATCTATACGCAGATCGATGCGACCCATTTCCGCTACCAGTCCGCCAATTTCGAAGCCATGCTGGAACTCGACGCGGACGGCATCGTCACGGACTATCCGGGCCTGTTTGTCCGCGCCTGAGTCACGCCGCTGTCACCAAATCAGCCTATTGGCTCGCTCCGTGTCGGCAATGGAGCACGGTTATGTTCCTCCTCACCAAGCGCATTTCGGCCGGTCTGCCGCTGGCCTGGCTGCTGATCGGCGTTCTGCAGACCCCCTGGCTGATCCCCGCCCCGGCACTGGCCATGCTCGCCTTCCTGCTCTGGCGGCACCGCCATATCCTGACCTTGGTCGGCTCGGCGCCGCTGGCCAGCGATGGCTTTGCCAAGCATGTCATGGTCGACGACCTGCTGCGGCTTGGTGGCCAGGTGCTGGTCTCGCCACTGCTCTTTGGTATCGGCAGCACGGCTGCGGCACTTCTGCCGACAGCGTGAGCGCGGCTCGCCACCACAGAGATTTTTTCTGCCCCGGCTTCCGCCAAACGTGGCACTCTGCTACCCACGGCGCGAAAAGAACTGACCCGGAGGCAGCACGATGAGCAACGGCTTCAAGACCATCGATGAACTCGATCTGACGGGCAAGCGCGTCCTGCTCAGGGCCGACCTCAACGTGCCGGTTGCGGACGGCAAGGTCACCGACGCCACCCGTATCGAGCGCCTCGTGCCCACCATCCGCGAAATCGTCAAGAAGGACGGCAAGGCCATTCTGCTGAGCCATTTTGGCCGCCCCAAGGGCAAGGCCAATGGCGAATTCTCGCTCGAACAGGTCTGCTCCGCCGTCGCCGACCAGACCGGCCACCCGGTCGGATTCGTCGCCACGGACTGGGTCGATGTGAGCGCCGCCCAAGCCGCCATCGACGAGGCGCCGGCCGGCTCGGTGCTGGTCATGGAAAACACCCGCTTCCATCCCGGCGAGGAAGAGAACGACATCGAACTGGCCCAGCGCATGGCCAGCCTCGGCGACGTCTATGTCAACGATGCCTTCTCGGCCGCCCACCGCGCCCATGCCTCCACGGAAGCCCTTGCGCGCCTGTTGCCGGCGGCAGCGGGCCTCGCCATGGAGGCCGAACTCCGTGCTCTCGAAGCGGGTCTGGGCAAGCCGAAAAAGCCAGTGGTCGCCATTGTCGGCGGCGCCAAGGTGTCGTCCAAGATCGACCTTCTCGAAAACCTCGTGACCAAGGTCGACGGCCTGGTCATCGGCGGCGGCATGGCGAACACTTTCCTGTTCGCTCAAGGTTATGGCGTGGGCAAGTCGCTCTGCGAAAAGGACCTGGCCGATACCGCCCGCCGCATCATGGACAAAGCCGAAAAGGCCAATTGCGCCATCATCCTGCCCATTGACGCTGTGGTTTCCTGGCATTTCAAGGCCAATTCGCCAACCCGCCTCTATGGCGTCGATGCCATCGACCCCGATGGCATGATCCTCGACATCGGCCCCTCCTCGATAGAGCGCATCAACGGCGCCATCGACGATGCCCATACCGTGGTGTGGAACGGCCCCGTCGGCGCCTTCGAAATGGAGCCTTTCGATGCCGGCACCGTCGCCATCGCCAAGCATGTCGCCAAGCGCACCCATGACGATCTGCTCGTCTCGGTGGCCGGCGGCGGCGACACGGTGAGCGCGCTGGCCCATGCCGGAGTCAAGGACAAGCTGACCTACGTGTCCACCGCCGGCGGCGCCTTCCTCGAATGGATGGAAGGCAAGCCCCTGCCGGGGGTGGAAGCGCTGAAGAAGTAAGAAAAAGGCCGGGGTGACCCGGCCTTCGTGTTTCAGAACTTCGCCGTCACCGGGTCCGATCCGATCCGCCCGTCGGCGGCGTCGAGACCGGCAATCGCCGCCTTGTCTTCATCACTCAGCGTGAAATCGAAAACATCGAAATTCTCGACGATGCGGCTCGGGGTCACCGATTTGGGGATGACGACAAGCCCGAGATCGAGATGCCAGCGAATGATCACCTGCGCCGGGCTCTTGCCGTGCCGCGCGGCGATCTCGGCGATCACCGGGTCGGACAGCATCTTCCCCTGCCCCAGCGGACTCCAGCTCTCGGTGATGACGCCCAGCTTGGCATGCTTGTCGCGCATCGCCTTCTGCTGGAAGCGCGGATGGAGCTGGATCTGGTTGATGGCGGGCGTGACGCCGGTCTCGGCGATCAGCTCCTCGAGATAGGTCCCTTCGAAATTGGAGACGCCGATGGAGCGCGCCTTGCCCTCGTCGCGCAGGCGGATCAGCGCCTTCCAGGTCTCGACATATTTGCCGCGATAGGCCGAGGGCCAGTGGATGAGGTAGAGATCGACGTAAGGCGTGCCCAGGCGCTTGAGGCTGGCATCCATGGCGCGCAGGGTCTGGTCAAAACCCTGGTCGTCGTTCCACACCTTGGTGGTGAGGAAGATGTCTTCCCGCGCGACGCCCGAGGCGCGCATGCCTTTGCCCACGCCCTCTTCGTTCTGATAGACCGCCGCCGTATCGATATGCCGGTAGCCGGCCTTGAGCGCGGTGCTGACGGCCTCGACCGCGACGTCATCGGGGGTCTGCCAGACGCCCAGGCCCAGTTGCGGGATCGAATGGCCGTCATTGAAGCTCACGTGCGGTTGCGTGGTCATCTCACTATCCTGACTATGCGTGATTTTGGCGGCGGAGCGCCGAAGGAATATCGGTAACTTACGATGGAGTTAGGGGAATTCCAAGCCCCGCAATCGGTTCCATCACGATCTACCATACAAGTTACACCTTTCGTCTAATAACCGGAGGTCTAATCGAAAGCGGCGTAACGAAAGTCTAATCTTGGGTCAGTCCAATTCGAGGTTTGACCCCATGACCAAGTCGCTCAACGCGATCGCCCAGAAGCTGATGACGCCCGGCATGGGCATCCTGGCCGCCGACGAATCCGAAGGCACGATCGGCAAGCGCTTTTCCAAGATCAACCTGCCCAACACGCTCGACCTGCGGCGCGACTATCGCGAGATGCTGTTCGGCGCCACCGACGCCATGAAGAACTACATTTCCGGCGTCATCCTCACCGAGGAAACCCTCAAGCAGGAGGCCGCCGACGGCACGCCGTTCCGCGCCATCCTGGCCGATACCGATGTCATTCCCGGCATCAAGGTCGATCGCGGCGCCTTCCCCATGCCGGGCGAATCCGGCGAGAAGATCACCGAAGGCCTCGATGGCCTCCGCCAGCGCCTCGAGCACTATGCGGAACTGGGTGCCGGCTTTGCCAAGTGGCGCGCGGTCATCACCATCAATGACATCGCCCCTACCCGCAACAATATTCGCGCCAATGCCCATGCCCTGGCCCGCTACGCCATGCTCTGCCAGGAAGCCGGCATCGTGCCGATCGTTGAGCCCGAGGTGGTGGGCGACGGTGAACCGGGCAACCATTCGCTCGAGCGCTGCGCCCAGGTCACCGGCGACGTCCTGGAAAACGTCTTCAAGGAACTGCGCCTTGCCGGTGTCGACCTCGCGGGCATGCTGCTGAAGCCCAACATGATCCTGCCCGGCATCAATTCGCGCGACCGCCCAACCGTCGAGGAAGTCGCCCGCCGCACCGTCGATGTCCTCAAGGAACACGTGCCTGCCGCCGTCCCGGGCATCGCCTTCCTTTCGGGCGGCCAGACCGACGAGGAAGCCACGGCCCACCTCTCGGCCATGAACCGGATTTCCGGCAAGCCCTGGCCGATGACCTTCTCCTATGGCCGCGCCCTCCAGAATGTGGCCCTGCGCACCTGGGCCGGACGCCGCGAGAATTTTACCGCCGCCCGCCAGGCCTTCGCCCATCGCGCCCGAATGAACTCGCTCGCCGCCATCGGCGAATGGAGCAACGACCTCGATCGGGCCGCCTGAGCGGCCCTCCCTTCCCTCCCGCGAACCCAACGTCGCGGCTGGCGCGCGCTACCCTCCCGGGGCGCGCGCCTTTTTTCTTCCGGACGCGCGCCATTGCCTAGAGCGGGGTCAATCCCCTATTGAGGCATGTCCCTTTCTTGCCAAAATGCCTCAATAGGGACTGTGCCGCATTCTTCGGGAACATCATGGCTCCGCAGCTCTATCTCATCACGCCGGACAATCCGAACCTGGAGCAGTTCCCGCGCCAGCTCATGACCGTGCTGACCGAGCCCGAAGTCGCCGCCTTGCTGGTGCGCCGGGGTGACCAGGACGAGCAGGCCTATGCCCGGCTCGCCGAGCGGCTCATCCAGATCGGCCAGGCGGCGGGCGCTGCCGTTCTCATCGAGGACGATGCGGAGCTTGCCAGGCGCCTTGGCGCCGACGGGGTGCATATTACCACGGGCGGCGTGAAGGCCATCCGCGCCGCCACGGCCGCGCTCAAGCCCGACGGCATTGTCGGGGTCGGCAATGTCCGCTCCCGCCACGACGCCATGAGCTTTGGCGAGCTCGATGTCGACTACGTCCTCTTCGGCCCGCTGGGCGGCAAGCCCGATCCGCAGGCAGCAGATCTGGCACAGTGGTGGGCCGAGACCTTCGAAGTGCCGGCCGTCTATTCCGACCCCGCAGCCGAACCTGAACAGGCCGGCACCATGGCCACCGAATTCCTGGCGCTCTCCGACAGCATCTGGTCGTCGGCCGATCCCGCCGGCACATTGGCCCGCTTCGAACAGGCCATCAGGGCCTCGGCATGAAGCTGATCCGCGCCCTTGCCCTGGTTGCGCTGACCGGCCTGCCGCTTCCGGCCCTGGCCCAGAACAACCCAGCCGACGCGATCAGCAACGAGGTCTTCGGGCCTCGCAATCCGGTCGACTATGCCTATGGCGCCTACCAGCGCGGCTACTACCTGACGGCCCTCGAACTGGCCCTGCCCCGCGCCGAGCAGGGCGACGCTGCGGCCCAGACCCTGATTGCCGAACTCTACGCCCGCGGGCTGGGCGTCGCGCAGAATGCCGAACGCGCCGCCGGCTGGTATCAACTTGCGTCCAAGAATGGTGACCGGCTCGCCACCTTCGAATTGGGCATGCTCTACCAGGCCGGCACCGGCGTGCCGCGCAACCGCGAGCGCGCTGCCGAACTCTTCAAGACCTCGGCGGAAGCCGGCTATATTCCGGCCAAGTACAACATGGCTCTGCTCCACGTCGAAGGCGTCTATGCCGAGCCCAGCCTGACAACAGCCGCCGCCCTGATGAAGGAAGCGGCCGATGCCGAGCTGCCCGAGGCGCTCTACGACTACGGCGCCATGCTGATCGAAGGCGCTGGCGTCGTGCCGGACCTCGAAGAAGGCGCCCGTTACATGCGCCTGGCCGCCGAGGAAGGCCTGGTCGATGCGCAGATCGACTATGCAACCCTGCTCTACCTGGGTCAGGGCGTCGAGCGGGACATTGCCGAAGCCGCACGCTGGTACGGCATCGCCGCCGAGGCCGGCAATGTCGTCGCCCAGAATCGCTATGCCAAACTGCTCGCCGTGGGCGAGGGCGTGACGCTCGACCTCGAGGAGGCCGCCATGTGGCGAGCCCTGGCCCGGCGCCAGGGACTGACGGACCCGGACCTCGACCGGCTGCTCGTCTCCATTCAGCCCGAGGCGCTGGCGCGGGCCGAAGAGCGCGCCCGCTTCTGGCCATCCGTGCCGCCCAGCGCCGCTGCCGGGCCGGACGCCCCGGACATTGTGGGGCCTGTCCTGCCTGCGCCGACTGATCCGGCCAACGCGCCGAGCCAGGCTGTCGACCCCAATCCCGCGGCCGAGCCCCAGGAGGCGGGCACAGAGAATGCAGAAGGCGGCGCGGCAACCGAACCCGCCGCTTCCGAAACGCAAGACCCTTGAACCATTGCCTGTTCTGGGGCAATAAGCCCGCCACACATCAATCCAGCGGCGGAACCACCCGGTTCCATCAGCCGGCAGGCAGCCCGATCTGCCCGCCCCGGCGGCCCGCATGAGCTAGCGAGCACCTTTCCTATGGCGCGTTCCGCCCTTCTCAACGTCATGGTCAGCGCCGCCATCAAGGCCGGCAAGTCGCTGTCGCGCGATTTCAACGAGGTCGAAAACCTCCAGGTCTCGCGCAAGGGCCCGGCCGACTTCGTTTCAAAGGCCGACCTGCGGGCCGAACAGATCGTGTTTGACGAACTCAAGAAGGCCCGCCCGACCTATGCCTTTCTGATGGAAGAAGGCGGCGAGGTTGCCGGCACCGATGGCCAGCACACCTGGATCATCGACCCGCTCGACGGCACGACCAATTTCCTCCATGGCATTCCGCTCTTCGCCGTCGCCATTGCCCTGCAGCGCGGCGACGAGATCGTCGCTTCGGTCATCTACAATCCGGTAATGGACGAGCTCTATACCGCCGAAAAGGGCGGCGGCGCCTGGCTGGCGGACACCAAGCGCCTGCGCGTGGCGGGACGCCGGCACCTCTCCGATGCGGTGGTTTCGACCGGCATCAAGACCCAGGGCACCGGCAATGACACGCTGCAACTGCGTCAGCTCGGGGCCGTCAATCCCGCCGTCGCCGGCATCCGTCGTGGCGGCTCGATCTCGATCGACATGGCCTGGCTCGCCGCCGGCCGCTTCGATGCCCTCTGGGAAGCCGGCTTGAAGCCCTGGGACGTGGCCCCCGGCCTGCTGCTGGTCAAGGAAGCCGGTGGCCTTGTCTCCGACTTTGCCGGCCAGCCCGGCTCGGTCTGGAACGGCCAGATCGTCGCCGGCAACGAACCGTTGCAGGGCGCCCTGCTCAAGACCCTGCGCACGATCCAGTAAGCGCGTCCCGCCCCGCTCTCGTCACAAGCGGTCGTTAACCTTTTCCATTGTCACGCCTTTCGCCCGCCTCTAGTCTTGAGGCCGGGTGATTTGCGAGCGAGGGGCAAGGTTCGGCAAAGATGACGCAGACTTACGATCCCTACCACCTCGCCAGTCCGGCCGTTTATCTGGTCAAGATCGTCATTTTCCTGGTGCTGGTGGGGCTGGTCGCCGCCATCCTGATCACCAACATCATCTCCTTCTTCTGGGCAAACCCGTTCATCAATTCGATGATCTTCTTTGCCCTGTTCGTCGGCATCTTCCTCAGTTTCCGGCAGATTTTCCGGCTGTTCCCGGAAGTCAAATGGGTCAATTCGCTGCAGGACGGCAGTGCCAGCAACGTGCGCCCGCCGGTGCTTCTGGCCCCGGTCGCCGGCATCCTGCGCGAGCGCATCGGCGAAGCGGTGATCACCCCGGCCTCGATGCGCTCCATCCTGGACTCGGTGGGCAATCGCCTCGACGAAGCCAAGGATACGTCGCGCTACCTGACGGGCCTGCTGGTCTTCCTGGGCCTCATGGGCACCTTCTATGGCCTGCTCGAAACCGTTGGTTCAGTCGCCGGCGTCATCAATGCCCTGGACGTGACCTCGGCCGATACCGCCTCGCTCTTCTCCAACCTCAAGGAAGGCCTTGCCGCGCCGCTGGGCGGCATGGGCACGGCCTTCTCGTCCTCGCTCTTCGGCCTTGCCGGCTCGTTGGTGCTGGGCTTCCTCGATCTGCAGACCAGCCAGGCACAGAACGCCTTTTATACGGACCTGGAGGACTGGATGACCTCGATGACCGAGCTCGACCATCCGGTCACCGCCATGCAGGCCAGTTCCATGGGCGTGGCTGGCGCTGATGTACAGGCCATGATCGAGCGCATGGGCGCCAGCATGCAGAACCAGAATTCCTCGCAGAATGCCATCCGCGCCATGGCCGAGCTGGCACGCGGCATTGACGGGCTGGTCAAGCATATCCGCACCGAACAGGACGACTTGCGGCGCTACATCACCGAGCAGGGCGAGACCAACAAGAAGCTGCGCGACCTCATTGAAGCCATGCTCAACGAAGCCGATAACGAGCGCAGGTCCTGACCATGGCCGGTGCGCGCGCCCGCCGCAGACAGGAAGCCAATTATTGGCCCGGCTTTGTCGACGCGCTGTCGAGCCTCCTGCTCGTCATCATCTTCATGCTCTCGCTCTTCATGCTGACCCAGTTCTTCCTGGGCCAGGAAATCCAGGGGCGCGACACGGCGCTGGCCCGGCTCAACAGCCAGATCGCCGAACTGACCGACCTCTTGCAGCTCGAACGCGCCAATTCCGACGATCTCAACGCCCAGCTCGCGACGCTGACTGCTACCCTCGCAGGCGCGCAGTCGGAAAACGAGAACCTGACCAACCAGTTGGCCGGTATTGGCACGGGCCTCGGGGATCGCGACGCCGCCATTGCCGCGTTGGAATCGGACCTCCTCGAGGCCGAGGCCTTGTCGGACGAAGCCAATGCCCAGGTCGCGCTGCTCAACCAGCAACTGGCGGCCTTGCGCACCCAGATCGGGGCGCTGGAAGCCGCGCTCGAGGCTTCGGAAAGCCGCGATGCGGAATCGCGCACGCAGATTGCCGACCTCGGACGCCGGCTCAACCTGGCGCTGGCCCAGCGCGTGCAGGATCTCTCCCGCTATCGCTCCGATTTCTTCGGCCGCCTGCGCGAAATCCTCGAAGGCCGCGCCGACGTGACCGTGGTGGGCGACCGCTTCGTCTTCCAGTCCGAAGTGCTGTTCGATCCCGGCCAGGCCGATGTCAACGCAGCGGCCCTGCCGCAGCTCGATTCCCTGGCCGCGGCCATATTGCAGCTCGAAACCGAGATCCCCACAGACATCAACTGGGTGCTGCGCATCGACGGTCATACCGATAGCCGCCCCATTTCCAATGCGCGCTTCCCGTCCAACTGGGAACTGTCGGCGGCGCGCGCCATTTCGGTGGCGCAATACCTGGTGTCGCAGGGCGTATCGCCCAACCGCCTGGTCGCAGCCGGCTTCGGCGAATTCACCCCGCTCGACCCCGCCGAGACCGAAGAAGCCTATCGCCGCAACCGCCGTATTGAGTTCAAGCTGACGGAGGGGTAATCCCCGGCGCCCGTGTGGGCGCAAAATCGGTCCGGTGGACCGATTTCAGGAAATCACGCCCGGAGCCACGCGAAGGCCGGGCATGTTCCGGTAGAGCGTTTTGAGCCGATCACGGGTCGAGCCATGCGAGACCC
>CAMLKN010000032.1 GCA_946480655.1 uncultured Devosia sp.
CGGATGGAGCGGGCAGGGGCTTGCTCTGCCCGGCGGTCCGGTCGATCACGACATCACCGAGGCCAACCTGCCGCAGCGCCTCCCGCTCCTGCGCGATCAGCGCCGCCTTGAAGCTGGCGCCGTCGAGCCCGAGCCGCGTAAAGACCCTGGTGGCGGCGCTGTCCGGCAGGGCTATTGCCGCGAGCACGAAGTCCTCGGCCTCCGGGTCCCGGCGGCCCTCGGCGCGCGCAAGAGCCTCGGCCTTCTCGCACAACAGCTTGAGCGTGCCCGCATCCCGGGCCGCCTGCATCATCTTCTTGAGCATCATGTCCTCACTATTTCTTCTCGGGCATCAGCCCCGAAAGCCGCTTGTGGGCGGCCTGTTTGCTGACGCCCAGCGCATTGGCGATCTGGGTCCAGCTCCAGCCGCGGCCGAGGGCCTCGGCGACGGCCTGCTGTTCCAACTGGTCGGCCAACCGCCGCAACGCCACCACGCTGGCCAGCGCCTGCTCGGGGTCTTTACGGGGATCGACTGTCGTCTGTGGATGATCTGTCATGTCGTCAACCATAGTTGACGATGCTTGATCTGTCAACAAGTGTTGACGATGTCAGGCTACGCCAGATTGCTGGCCGCTGCCAACATAGCCTGGATGGTCAGGACGGCGATCATGGCCATGCCCAGCCCCCAGAAGAACGACCGCGCCTTGTTGACGCCCGCCCAGTAGGCGAGGGTAAATCCAACGCGTGCCGCAGCATAGATCAGAGCTGCGCCCGTCACGATCGGATTGCTCACACCCAGCACCAGAAGCACGGCAACCGCCGGTGCGACCATGCCCGCCGATTCCAGATTGTTCTGCAGCGTCCGGGCCGCCCGCCCGGCAAAGCCGTCGCGGCTGAGCGGCGTGGCGCGGTCGGTGAAGACGAAAGCAAGCCCTTTCGAGCCGATCGTATTGAGGTGCTGCACGGCGGCCGAAATGAAGACAAGTGCGCCGGCAGTGAGAAGGGCAATTGAGGCGGTCATGGGTGTTTCCCTGGCTGGTAATGCCCGAAACATTGTGGTTCAATCATGCACCGTCAATGCGCAAAACAATGCGCTGACTGTGCAGGATTGCTCAATGCAACCAACCGACCTTGGCATCATCGCAGCGCTTGAAAGTGCCGGCAGCTTCACGGGCGCCGCGCGATTGCTGGGCGTTGCCCACACCACCGTCTCGCGAAAACTCAAGGAGCTTGAGGCGCATTTTGGCGCCCGCCTCGCCGATCGCCGCGACGATGGCGTCATCCTCACGCCGGAAGGCGAGCGGCTGCTGGAAAGCGCCCGGCGCATCGAAGCGGAACTGGCGGGACTTGAACGCGACATCACCGGGCGCGACCATCGCCTGACCGGCCACATCAAGCTCACCACGGTTGATGTCCTGGCCTGGCTCTACATGCCCGCCATGACCCGCTTTCGCGCCCGCCATCCGCAAATCGAGCTGGCAGTCGAGGTTGGCTCGGAACTGCGCAATCTCTCGCGCCGGGAGGCCGAAGTCGCCTTGCGCGCGACCAACAGTCCCGACGACCATCTCTTCGGCCGCCAATTGGGCACACTCGATTTCTATCCCTATGTCCGCACCGACATCGCTGCCGAACCCGATTCCATGCCCTGGCTTGAATACGGCAATCGCGACTGCAGCCAACCTGCAGCGCGCTGGCTGCGTCGCGTGCACCCCACGGTCCGCCCGCAGGTTGGCGTTCCAACGCCCTTGATGATGTATCGTGCCGTGCATGCTGGGCTTGGGGCCGGGCTGGTGCCCTCAGTGCTGGCCGAACAATCGCCCCAGCTCGTTCGTCTGGCCGACGAGCCAGCCTTCTCCATGGCCATCTGGCTGCTCACGCCCATGGAACTGCGCCAGACCGCGCGGATACGCGCGCTGTTCGAGGCTTTCACCGAAGGGGCGCGGCAATGAACGTCTCCCTGCGGCCCGCCACCACTGCCGACAGGCCGGTCATTGCCAACCTCATCCAGCTCTACCTCTACGACATGACCGAGTTCATGCCGTTCCCGGTGGGGGCAGATGGGCGGTTCGAATACGGCTTCCTCGATCGGTTCTGGCGTCACCCATATTTCATCCTGCAGGATGAGGAGATCGCCGGCTTTGCCCTGGTCGTCGACGAATGTCCGCTGACAGGCAGGGCGCCCTGTTGGTTCATGGCCGAGTTCTTCGTGCTCCGGGCCTATCGGGGCAGGGGTGTCGGACGGACGGCACTCAATTTGGCCCTTGATGCCCACCCAGGCCCTTGGCATATCGCCGTCCCCCACGCCAACCGCGCGGCCCAGAGGTTCTGGGGCAGGGCGCTTGCGACAATGTCTGCGCCTCCCCGCGATATCCATTTCGACGGCGACGACTGGTCGCTCTACGAATTTACTGCAGGTGGCTCCGATGGCCCAGCCGTATGCTCACGCAGCCAGGCTTCCAGCCGGTCCTTGTAAAAAGTGCCATTGTCGAGGTTTGAGTAAATGAAGTCGATCCACTCCTGCTCCGAACCCGTGGGCTCCAAACCATTTGCTTGCAGAAAAATGACCGTGCAGGCAAATCCAACACGTTTGTTGCCATCGACAAAACCATGATTCATCGCAAGGCTTTCCCAGAGGGCCGACGCTTCCTCGATGAGGTCGGCGTAGTAGCCCGTCTGCGGTCTCAACAATGCAGATTCAACCAGCCCCGCATCACGCACGCCTGCAGCCCCGCCATATTCGCTAAGCTGTTCTGAGTGAATCCACATCACATCGTCCATGGTCAGGTAGATGCGGTCAGCCATGGTCTATTTTGCCAGTGCTTCATACACCTTGCCCCAACGGGTGAGGCTGTTTTTGTGCAGCTTCTGAACCAGTGGATTGACCCTCGGCATCACACTTTCATTTTGCATGGCCGCATATTGTTCGGGCGAAATAACAATAGCGACGTCACGTCCATTTTTCTGAACACGAACTGGCTCGGCCTGGGCCATCTCCAGCACCTGGCCAAACCGGTTCTTCGCTTCTGTGGCGGTTATAGTAGCCATGCCCTACTTCCTTAGCTAAATCAGCCAAAGTCTAATTTAGCTATTTTAGCCAAAAAAACAAGGGCCCGCATCGCTGCGAGCCCCATTTGCCTCATGGGAATAGGCGGGCGGATTACTCCGCTGCATCCCTCCGGCTCACCACTGTGACGCCATTGGCTTCCTTCTCTTTCAGCCCGGCATCCTTGGAGACGATGTAGCGCTTCGAGCTGTCGGTACCTTCGGGCACTTCCACGGCCATGCCGTCGAAGCCCGCGGGCGCCGCGACGACCTGACCGCGCCGGAACGGGCTGGCGATCCAGGCGCCGAGCGCGGCAAACAGCCCGCCCAGCCACTTGATCTGGCTCCACATTACCGTGGGCGCGGTGATCATCACCGGCACCATGATCAGGGTCAGGGCCGTCGAGAAGAACAGGCCCGACACCAGCGCAGCCGAGAGATGGATGAACCACGAGCCGGCAATGCCGCCCACCACGATTTCGCGGCGGATGAAGTCGAACTCGACATTGGCCCACATCGGGATCACGCCCAGCGCGGTGAGGAAGGCGGTAAGCAGCACCGGGCGCACACGCTGGCTCACGGTGAGCAGCATGGCCTTGACCGCTTCCACGTTCTGGTGCCGGTGGTAGTCGTTATAGGTGTCGATCAGCACAATGCCGTTCTTCACCACGATACCCGCCAGCGCCACGATGCCGAGCCCGGTCATGATGGCCGAGAATGTCATCCCGGTCATCAGCATGCCCAGGAGCACGCCGGCAACCGACATCAGAACGGTCATCAGCGTCACCAGCACCTGGTAGAAGCTGTTGTACTCGAGCAGCAGCACGAAGGAGATCAGCACCAGGGCCATGATCATGGCCTGGCCGATGAACGCATTGGCGTCACCCATCTGTTCCTCGGCACCACCGAACTCGATGTTCACCCGGTCGGGGAAGTCCTGCTGGGCAATCCAGGTCTGGAGTTCCTCGACCTTGTCGGCCGCATAGACACCCTCGGGCAGGTTGGTCAGCCCGGCGGCCACGTTCATCGTATAGACCTGGTTGCGGCGCTGGATGTTGGCGACCTTGGGCACGGCGGTGCGCTCGATGAAGTTGCTCACCGGCACCAGGCCCTGGGCCGTGGCAATCCGCATCGAGTCGAGCGCGTCGAAAGTGCGCTCGTCTTCAGGCAGGCGAACACGGATATCGAGTTCGTCGCCGGTTTCGCCGTCGCGATAGGTGCCCAGCTTCACGCCCGAGGTCACGAGCTGCACATAGGGCGCCAGTTCGCGCACGCCGATGCCATACTTGCCCGCTTCAGCGCGATCGACCGTGATTTCCCAGTCAATGCCCGGCGAGGGACGGCCGTCTTCGGCGTCCACCACTTCCGGCCAGGTGGCGAGGTGATCGCGGATCGCTTTCACGACGGGGACGAGGTCGTCGTAATTGGTGCTTTCCACGCGCAGGTTGATGTCCTTGCCAGCCGGCGGACCGCTTTCGGCGGCCAGCAGCTGGATGTCGAGACCGGCAAAACCGGCCACCCGCTCGCGGATTTCGGCAAAGATCTGCTCGGCCGGAACGCGGTGGTTCCAGTTGGTCAGCTGCAGCTGGAAGTTGCCGATCGTGTCCGGCGGCATGGTGCCGAAGGCGCCGGTGGTGCCGAACTGCATGATCACGTCCTGGATGCCCTGGACCTGGATCAGTTCCTGCTCGACCTCCACCAGCATGTCGCGGATTTCTTCGGGCGAGTAATTACCCTTGCCGACCACGGCGACGGTGGCGAATTCGGGTTCGGATGCCGGGAAGGCCTCCGAGCCGGTCGGATTGGCCGCATAGGTCACGAAGATGGTGGCGATGATGCCAAAGCCCACGGCCAGGGTCGGCAGCGGCCAGCGCAGCAGCTTCTCCATGATCCGCACATAGAACCCGGTCAGCCCGCCCACCTTCTTGGAGTCGAACTTGTCCGGATACATGACGATATCGGCTTTGGCCTTTTCCTTCTCGTCCACATGGCTGGAGGCAATGATCGAGCCGATCACCGGCATGAAGATCAGTGCCGAGATGAAGGAGGCGACCATGACGATGATCACGATCGTCGGCAGATAGCTCATGAACTTGCCGATAATGCCCGGCCAGAACAGCAGCGGGATGAAGGCACCCAGCGTCGTCGCGGTCGCGCCCACCACCGGCACGAACATCTTGCGCATGGCCATGATGAAGGCTTCCCGCTTGGGGATACCTTCCTGCAGCTTTCGTTCCGCATATTCGACGACCACCACCGGGTCGTCCACAAGAACGCCCACGGCGATCACGAGGCCAAACATCACCATCATGTTGATGGTCATGCCGAGGCCCTGTGCCACCAGGAACGCCATCATGAACGAGAGCGGGATGGAAAGGCCGATCATGATCGCAGGGCGCACGCCGAGCGTCGCCACGCAGGTGATCAGCACCAGCGCCACGGCCGTCAAAACTGCCGCCTCAAGCGAGCGGAAGAGAGCCGTGGTGGTCTCCGCCTGGTCAAGGAAGAACGAGTAGCTGACGCCAGCCGGCCAATCCTTGGCGACCTCTGCGGTGACCGCGCGCACCTTGTCGGACACGTCGATGATGTTGGTGCCCGCCTTCTTGGACACGCCCATGATCAGGGCAGGGGAGCCGTTCACATGGGTGTACTCGGTGGCGTCGGCCAAAGTGCGGGTGATCGTGGCAACATCGCCGAAGGTGACGATCGTATTGCCGTCGGTCTTGAGAGGCAGGTTGTAGACGTCTTCGGCCGTGGTGATGAGACCCGGCACTTCAACGTTGAACGATCCTTGCCCGGTATTGAGCGTACCGCCGGCAACAACCATGTTGTTGCGCGACAGCGCGTCGAACAGCTGGCCGGCGGTCAGGCCATAGGCCTCAAGCCGCAAGAGGTCGACGCGGACTTCGAGCTGCTCCTTGCGGGCACCGGAAAGCGTTGCTTCCCGCACCTCGGGAATGGCCTCGATCGCGTCCTGCAGGAGTTCGGCGCGACGCACCAGTTCCTTTTCCGGCGCGGAACCATAGACGGCCACCGACATCACCGGCCCGATGAAGTCGATCTCCGAAACGGTCGGGTCATTGGCATCATCCGGCAGGGCCGCACGCAGCGCGTCCATCCTGGCGCGCGTGTCCTGCAGCGCCTGGTCCTTATCGGTATTGATATCGAATTCGAGCAGGACGGAGGCGTGGCCGGTCGTCGAGGTGGACGTGATGGTCTTGAGGCCTGGCAGGCTCGACAACTCATCTTCGGCCGGCTTGGCGAGGAGGTTTTCCGCGTCGCTCGGCGACACGCCCGATTGGCTGATCGAGACGTAGAGATAGGGGATTTCGATGGCCGGAAAGCTCTCCTTGGGCAAGGAGAGATAGGCGAGCGTACCGCCGCCCAGCACCACGAACATGATCGTCAGGACGACACGCGGCATCCTGAGGACTTTTTCGATGAAATCGAGCATGGCTGGGCCCCTCAGCTGGCTGTGGTTTCGGCGGTTTCAGCAACCGGGCTGGCCTCGACGGCCTGCCCGGCATTAACGTTTTCCTGGCCGACGGTGATGACGTCGGCGATGGCCGGCAGCCCGGTCACCCACACGCCTTCGCGTGTGTCGCTGATGATCGTGATGGGATAGAAGGCAACCACGCCATCCTCCACCGTCCGCACGCCCAGAACGCCGTCATCGTCCAGCGTCAGGACAGACTGTGGCAGCAGGTGGCCTGGGGCGGTGCCGATATTGACGATCGCCTCGGCCGTCACGCCATCACGGATCGCGAAGTCCTTGTTGGCAACTTCGATTTCGGCCGGGAAGGCGCGGGTGGCGTTGTCGGCAACGGCCGACACATAGGTCACCTTGCCCTCGACGACATCGCCGGTCACGGTCGTGACCTTGGCGTCCAGCCCGGTGCGGGCGAGGCCAATATGCGCCTCGGGCACCATGCCGGTGAAGACGATGGGGTCGAGCTGCACGATCGTGGCGCAGGGCGAGCCGGGATTGAGCATCGCACCCTGGGTGGCGATCGGATCCTGCACGAGGCCGGCAACCTTGGCGACGATTTCCGTGCGATCGAGTTCGGCCTTGGCATTGTCCAGCCCGGCCTGGGCCTGGGTGACCCCGGCCTTGGCCTGGGCGAGAGCAACCTCGACGGCATTGGCCGTGTTGGCGGCGGCAACGCCACGCTCGCGCAGGTCGGCATTGGTGTCAAAGCTCAACTGCGCCTGCGCCAGCCCGGCTTCGGCCTGTGCGAGGGCGGCTTCGGCCTGGGCCACGGCAGCAGCACGCGTCCCCTGGTCGAGCGTGCAAAGCAGCTCACCCTCTTCCACGCGCTGGCCCTTGGTCACATGCACCGTATCCACGGTTCCGGCGGTCTCGGCCACGGCGGTCACGGTTGCCTTCGCCTGGGTGCGGCCGCGCAGCGGCACTTCGATCGGCATGGCCGCGGCGGTGAAGCGCTGGACACGCACGGCCTGCAGCGGAGCGCTGGCGCCCGTGGTGGTTTCGTTGCGCTGGGCAATGGTCAGCGCCGGGTCGATTTCGGGCTCATGGTGCTCGGCCAGCACGCCGGCATCGGCAAGTGCCGTTGCGACGGGGCCATGCTCCTCGCCCTCGATGACGGAAATGATCGGCTTTTCGCCATTGCCCGGGCCCTGGCCGCCCTGGACCAGCGTACCGGTGGCGAGCCAACCACCCGCCAGCAGCAGGATGACGAAGGCCAGGCCATAGGAAAATAGTGCACGCATAGTTGAATTCGCCCCTTATTCAGCCGCGTCTTTTCGTGGCTCGGCTCGCGCCATTGTGATCAGTTCGTGCATATGGGTGCGCAGATGCTTCTCCGCAACCTCCAGAACTGCACGACCGTAGTTGATGACCCAGTTGTCGGCCGCCGAGCACTGATGTTCGCTCGGCGCTTGCTCGATATGCTTCAGCCCGTCTATGGTCCGCTGCAGGTATTCGTTGCACCGGGCTTCCACCAGCTCCCGCGGCAGGATGTGCGCGAAGCGGGCAAAGAGCAGGAAGGGGCTGCGGAACACGTCCTCGCCCAGAGGTTCGCTCAACTGCTCGGCAAAAGCCAGGCGGCCCGCCTCGGTGATCGTATAGACCTTGCGTGCCGGTTTGCCGTCCTGCTGTTCGGTACGGCTGGTGACCAGCCCCTCGTCTTCCAGCTTGGACAGCGCAGGATAGATCGCGCCATAGCTGGCTTCCACGAAGTAGGCAAAGTTGCCTTCCGTGCACATCCGGCGGATATCGTAACCGCTGGCTTCCTCATCATAGAGAATGGAAAGACACAGCGTCCTGACGTTCATGCTTCCGATCCTGGCGCATATTCTGGTTCGATATATGCCCGGCGTATATATGCTCGCCCGGACTCCCGCAAGCCTTACGGCAGGGGGCAGCGCGCAGATCAGTTAAGCAGTGGTTGCATGACACCCCTTTGGGGGCATCACTTTCAGGCGAGCAGCCGGCGCATTTCCGCGGCGCCTGCCTCCGCCAGGCCCTGGCTCGCAGCGGCCACGAAATAGGGGTTGAGGAACTTCAATTCCCCTTTACCGTACCGCATCGGCGCTCCATCCAGCGTTACGACGGCACCGCCCGCCGCTTCAAGCACAGCCTGGCCGGCGGCGGTATCCCATTCGCAAGTGGGGGTAAAGCGCGGGTAAAGCTGGGCGTCGCCACGCGCCAGAAGGCAGAATTTCAGCGACGAGCCGATCGAGACGTCGCTTTCGACATCGAGGGTGCGGCACAACTGCTCCAGCGCCGCATGGCCGTGGCTGCGGCTGGCCACGATGCGCAACCTTGGCGACAGCCCCACCCGGATCGCCCGCCGATCCACGACAGTGCCATCGACCACCCTTCCGGCCCATGCGCCGGTTTCGTCGCCGGCGAAGATTTCGCCCGTCGCCGGTGCGAGGACAACGCCCATCGTGGGTCGCCCGTTCTCGACAATCGCGATGTTCACCGTGAACTCGCCGTTGCGCTTGATGAATTCCTTGGTGCCATCCAGCGGATCGACCACGAAATAGCGCGCACCCAGCACGGGGATGATGCCGGCGGCCACGCTCTCTTCGCCCAGGACCGGGAGACCCGTCGGCTTGAGGTGCTCGATGATGACGGCCTCTGCAGCGGCATCGGCCTCGGTTACCGGCGAGCCATCTTCCTTGGTGACGACCTGGATTGGCCTGTCATAGATCGCCGAGATCACGTCGCCGGCCGCGATGGCGGCCTCGACGGCAATGTCGGTGAGGGTCGGGGCGGACACGTCGGTCATCGGGTTCGTCCGGCTCCGCCGATCGTCACGTCGAGGCCGAGGTCCAGCGGCTTGGCGCCCATGGTGATCTGGCTGGTCGAGATATAGTCGACGCCCGTTTCGGCGATCGAGCGCACCCGCTCAAGCTTGACGCCGCCCGATGCCTCGAGCTTTGCCCGGCCGGCATTGATCGCCACGGCCTGTCGCAGCAGCTCATTGTCCATATTGTCGAGCATGATCACCCGCGCGCCCGCGGCAAGCGCCTCTTCCAGCTCGGCAAGGCTCGTCACCTCGATTTCGATGGCCACGAGATGGCCGGCATAGGCTTCCGCCGCCTTGTAGGCCGCGGTCACGCTCCCGGCCACGGCGATGTGGTTGTCCTTGATCAGGATGGCGTCGTCCAGCGCATAGCGATGGTTGGAGCCGCCGCCGCAGCGCACCGCATATTTCTGGAAGGCGCGCAGGCCCGGCGTGGTCTTGCGCGTGTCGCAGATCTTCGCTCCGGTGCCCGCGACCTCATCGGCATAGCTCCGCGTCAGCGTGGCAATGCCACTGAGATGATTGAGGAAATTGAGGGCGACCCGTTCAGCCGACATGACCAGCCGGGCCGGTCCCGAAATCTCGGCTACGACGCCGCCCGCCTTGATCCCGTCGCCATCGCTGACCTTGCGTGTGAACTGTACCCCGTCCCCGACCAGGCGAAAGGCGGCCTCGGCCAGGTCGAGCCCGGCGATCACCCCCGCCTCACGCGCCGACAGCACCGCCGTGGCCACGGCATCGGGCGCCAGCGTCGCCTGGCTGGTCAGGTCACCCGCCAGACCCAAGTCTTCCTCGAGGGCAGCCGCGACCGCGCGATCCACCAGGAGGCGCGGCAATTGGGCGGGCAGGGCGGTCATGGCAGCTCCGGATCGTTTGGTTTGCCGGTGCTTTACGCTGCCTCCCGCAGGCTGACAACAGGGGCACGGGGTACGCTTTTGTCTGCCCTTGGGCTAGCGCAGCAAACTCTGCCCTCCGTCGATCCAGACCGGGCTGCCCGTGACGTGACGCGCAGCGTCCGAAACCAGGAAGGCAATGACATCGGCGACGTCTCCCGCCTTGCCGCTCTTGCCGCCGGTAAGGGGGATATCGCCCTCGGGAAACTCGACGGGAATACCCGCCTTGTCGCTGTCGCGCCGCTCGGTGTTCTCGTCGATCCGGCTTTCGATGGCGCCGGGGCAAACGGCGTTGATGCGGATCTTCCTCTGGCCCAGTTCCAGAGCCAGTTGCTGGACCAGTGCCACTTGCCCCGCCTTGGTTACCGAATAGGCGCTGGCGCCTGGCGAGGTGAAAGTACGGGTGCCGTTAATGGAGGAAACCACAACGATGGCCCCGCCACCGGCAGCCTCCAGCGCCGGCACGGCGTGGTGAATGGTGAGATAAGTGCCGCGCAGGTTGACGGCGATGGTTGTGTCCCATTCCTCCGGCGTAAGCGTCTCGATCGGCGCCCAGACCCCGTTGATCCCGGCATTGGCCACCACAATGTCGAGATGCCCGAAATGCTCCAGGGCCTTTGACACCAGCGCCTTCATGCCAGCGTCGTCGGTCACGTCACCCGTGAGGGCAATGGCCTGGCCGCCGGCTTCCCGAATTTCTGCGGCCGTGGCCTCGACTTCGTCTCGGGTCCGGCTCATCGCCACGACGGCGGCGCCGTCCAGCGCCAGCTTCATGGCTGTGGCCCTGCCTATTCCCGAACCGGCACCGGTAACCAGCGCAACTTTGCCCTTGAGTGATGGCATGATCTGATGTCTCCGCTTCTGTCCTTTCGGGCAACGCGGAGAGCGGGCAAAGGTTGTCTGGCCGTCGAAGCGATCAGAGCCGCTTGGGGTGGTCCTGCTCGATGATGCCGTGGGTGAGGCTCCCCGTCACCGGATAGAGCGGGATGAGGCAGGCCTGCAGCGCATGGTAGAGGTCGGGCTTGCCCACGAAGAGCCGCGAAGTGGGCACCAGCTGCTCGGTCAGCTCGCTGTGCCAGCCGCCGCGCTCGTGGTCGATCAGGTGGTTCTCGGCAAAGTCCCACAGCTTGCGGTACCAGACCTGGTAGAAATCATCGTGGTCATGCCCGCCGATATAGGCAGCGGCGCCAATGGCCTCGGCCACGGGCCACCACAGCTTTTCGCGCATGATCGGCTGGTTGTTCCAGTCGAGCGTGTAGAAGAACCCGCCATGCACCTTGTCCCACCCGAGCTCGATCGCCTGGCGGAAAAGGCCGCGGGCGCTCTCGGTCATCCAGCTATGCTCCTTGCGGCAAAGCACGAAGAGCTGGAACAGAAGGCGCGACCATTCCAGTGCGTGACCCGGCGTCGTGCCCGAGGGACGGAACATCTCCGAACCGAGATAGTCCTTGTCGAGGCTCCAGTCCTCGTGGAAATGCTCGGCCACCCGGTAGTCGAGCCTTGCGGCATTCCTGTTGATGATCAAGTCCGCGATCCGCGTGGCCTTTGTGAGATATTCCTTCTCGCCCGTGGCCTCATAGGCCGCCATCAGCGCCTCGGTCAGGTGCATGTTGGAATTCTGGCCGCGATAGGTGGTGATCTGGTCCCAGTTATTGGCGAATTCTTCGCGCACCGCGCCGACCTTCTTGTCCCAGAAGCGCTGCTCGATCACCTCTGTCACGTCGCTGATGACCTTGTCGGCCAGCGGATGGCCCAGCAGTTTCGCGCTGGAACCGGCCAACAGCACGAAGGCATGGCCATAGGCCTGCTTGCTGTCATCCACCGCGCCATGATCATCGAGCGACCACACATAGCCGCCGTGGCGTTGGTCGCGATGCTTTTCCCACAGATACGTCATGCCATGGTCGACGATCTCGTCCGAGCCGGGCCGGCCGATCAGGCTGCCGATGGTCGCGCAATGGATCATGCGCGTGGTGACATGGATTTGCCGGAGGCCGTTTTCGGGCGAGAGCGGCAGGCCATCGTCGGAAAGCTCGAAGAACCCACCCTTGGGATTGATCGAGGCCGCCTCGAAGAAGTCGAACAGCCGGCTCGCCTGCGTCATCAGGTACTGCCGGTGGAACGGCCGCTTCTGCCATGCGCCCCAATTGGTTGCGGGCAAGGTGTTGGCGATCTGGCTCATGCTGGCTCCCATGCGGCGATACAATGCGCCGGCTCATCTGGGCAGGGTTTCTAGCGAAACAATGGCAACGTTGCAATTTCCGAACCGTGCCGAAGGCAAATTCGCTCCAGTGGAGCGAATTTAGGTGAGGAAGCCATGAGCGCTATGCGCGAATGGCCCAGACGCGAGGCAATCCCGATGCGACTCCTCCGCCTTCTTCAGGGGGAGGATGGGTGGGGCTCTCCCCTTACACCCGTCCGTACCAAGCCTCCACGCGCTTCACTTCTTCGGCCGACCCCAGGATAACCGGCACGCGCTGGTGTATGCCCGTCGGCATCACATCGAGAATCCCCTGCTTGCCGGTGGTCGATTTCCCGCCCGCGCCCTCGATCAGCCAGGCCATGGGGTTGGCCTCGTAGAGCAAACGCAGCCGCCCGCCTTTGCTCGCCGTCTCGCTGTCGAGCGGATAGAGGAAGATGCCGCCGCGCATCAGGATGCGATGAATATCGGCCACCATCGAGCCGACCCAGCGCATATTGTAGCGCTTGCCGGCAGGACCGGTTTCACCGGCCACGCCTTCTTTCACGTAACCGGTCGTCGCCGCATCCCAGAAGCGTTCCCGCGCCGTGTTGATGGCAAATTCGCCGCTCGCTTCCGGCACCTTCGCCGCCGCGACCGTCTGCACCCATGCGCCCTCGGCATCGAGCGTGAAGACGCTGGTTGCGCCCGTTATGCGCACCACGAGGCTCGTCGCCGGGCCATAGGCGACATAGCCCGCTGCCAGTTGCGCCGAGCCCTTCTGCAACAGCCCGCCGCCGCTCGCCAGGACAGAAAAGATCGTGCCGACTGTGACGTTTACGTCGAGATTTGAAGACCCATCCAGCGGATCGGTGGCGACAATGAACCGGCCCTGACTCGATAGTTCAACGGCTTCATCCAGCTCCTCAGAAACCAGAATCGAGATCGCCGGATTTTGCCGTAAGTGATTCAAGACTATGTCGTTTGAGATCACGTCGAGCGCCTTCTGCGCCTCGCCCTGCACATTGTCCGACCCAGCCAGGCCCGTCTGCCCGGCAATGGGCGCCTGACGCAGCACCGCCGCGATTTCGGCCCCGGCCGCCGCCATCGACAAGATGGTCGCAGCCAGGTCCGTGTCGGTGGTTTGCGTGGTCAGCCACTGGGCGAGGTCGGTCATGGGCGGGTCTCCGTTTCTAGCCTCCACAAGCCCCAACCGCACCAGCCATACAAGGCCGACTTTCGGGTGAGGGCACCGCTATACAGACCCTTGATGCAATTCATTCAATTTTAGTTCGGCGTCGAACGGCCTGAAAGTACTTCTGCACTTAGAACGGTTTGCCAGGGGGATCGCTGATGTTTGCACGCTACAAGATGACGCCGATACGGTGGCTGGGCCTGTTCCTGGCCATCCTGTTCGTACCCGGGCTGGTCCTTCTCGCATTCGCCGGACCGGTCATCGCCGTCTTGGGTGTTTCAGGTGCATGGCAGGACGAGGGAATGTCCACTGTTCAAGTCCTTCTGGCCGCAGTTGGGTTCGGCATGATGATCGGTCTTCCGCTGGCCTTGGTTGGCTGTGCGCTCTGCGCATTGTCATCGCGCGTACTCGGCTACTTTTCCTTCCCCCAGATTTTCGTAATCGGCATGGTCGTGGCATGGCCTCTGGCACATGGCCTCACTAACAAGGCGCCTGAGACCTTAGCGCCCATGATGGTAATCACCGCACTGGCCATCATCATTGTCTGGCTGGCGCTGCGCTGGCTGGGCCTATTTCCGCCGCCCATACAGCAATCTGTGGAATAGCTTGCGCATCACCCCTCCTTTGCCAGGTCGGCCAGCAGGCCCGCCGCGACGCTGAGGCGGGAG
>CAMLKN010000033.1 GCA_946480655.1 uncultured Devosia sp.
ATGGTCCCTCGGCCGGTATCGGCCTCGCCACCGCCATCGTTTCGGTGATGACCGGCATTCCGGTGCGCAACGATGTCGCCATGACAGGCGAGATCACTCTGCGGGGCAGGGTGCTGCCCATCGGTGGCCTCAAGGAAAAGCTCCTCGCGGCCCTGCGCGGCGGCATCAAGACGGTGCTCATCCCCGAGGAGAACGTCCGCGATCTCCAGGAGATTCCGGACATCGTCAAGCAGGGCATGGAAATCGTTCCGGTCTCGCGCATGGACCAGGTCATCGAGCGCGCCCTTGTGCGCAAGCCCGAGCCCATCGAATGGAATTTCGATGAAGCTCCGGCCGTGACGGCCAGCGTTGATCCGGTCGACGATGCCGGTGCCAGCGTCACGCACTAATCGACGTACACGTCAAACAAAATGGCGGCCCAAGGGCCGCCATTTTTCGTTTCTGCGACCGGTGCCGGTCGCCAAGCTATCGCTGCACCATGTCCTGCGACTGGCCGCTTGCAACCGGCAGGTCGACGAGCCCCTTGCGGGGGATGAACTGGTGCTCGACCCCGACCCAGGAGGGGACATATTTGCCGCGGTGCAGCCAGAAGGACTCGCCGCAGACCTCGCGGGCCATGTCGATCATGGCATGCATCTGCTCGGAATTGCGCGAGGTCATCTCCACCCAGACAAATCCTCGCCCCGTCGCCTTGTCACAGGTGAACCGGACCCCGATGCCCTGTCCGGGATAGATGCGCAGGTCCGGGAGATTTCGGCGCAACCTCGAGAAGAACGCCGCCGCATAGACATCGGGCACGCACACTTCCATGTTGCGGATGCGGCGGCGACCGGTCCGGAACAGTTTGCCGATGACATGTTTTGCAGGCATGCCCGTCCAAGGGGCCAGCACCTCTTCAGAAGACCCCACGATGCGCAGGCGCCCGCGCAGGCGCAGGCTCAGCAACAGCTTCTGGATAGGCGCAGGTGAACCGCGCAGTGGCGCAAAGGGCCCGCGATCCTTGGGGTGGCTGTCGCCCAGGGGATTGACGTTATAGACCATCAGCTCCCTGCTGCGCGGATACCAGTGCACAGTGGTGCTGAGATTAGCCCGGTAGCCCCCCGCCACATAGTCTTCGAGCTGGCTGTCCGGGTGCCACTCGATCACATTGGCCAGGCGCCGGTTGGCGCTGCACCGAAAGGTCACCTCGGTGACAACGATTCCCGTTTCACCGCGCAACCGGTCCCACGCGCTGTCATCCCGGCGCGACAGGACTTCGTCCCCCTCCCGGTTCACATACCGGACAGCCGTGATCAGGTCGTAGAGCGAAATATGCTCGCTGCTGCTGCCATGGACCTCGGCGAAAAAGCACGCACCGGCCGAAATATCGACGAATTCGGGCAGGGTTGCGAGGCATTGCCCTCGCGGAACCAGATAGTCCAGCACGGTCCGCAGAGTTGTGCCGGCTCGCACAGTCAGCTCGTCGCCGGCCATCTCCACAATGCCGGCATAGGGCTCCATCACCAGTTGGTCGGTGCCATGGGGATCGTTGAACCACAGGAAATACCCGCGTCCGATCGTGTGGAACGGCCGGCCTCCCCGCATTGTATCGCGGATGACCTCCAGTGTGCTGGCCCGGACGATCCTCTTCTGCGGCTCGAAGAAGTCGGCCAGTTGGCGCTCGGTCGATAACCCGGTCAGCCGGCGCACCTTCTCAGTGTCGACGGTCACGTCATGGCCCAGAAACCAGAGGGTCGAGGGAATGGCGCGCCCGAGCGCTCTGCCGAGCCAGTTCGGCGCCAAGAGGATGGGGCGCCCGGCCAGTCGGGCGGCATGGGCGAAATAGGCATCGGATGAGACGTCCAGATCGCCCAGGTTGACGACCTCGTTGCGGACCCCGTTCTCGATCAGCGCCAGCAATTGCCGGCTCAGGTCCTCGACATGGACGAGATTGAACGTGCGGTTCTTGAGGCCCATCGGCGCCCAGCGCATGGCCTCGACTATGCCGCTCGACCACTGCATATGCGGGCCCATGACCACCGTCGGCCGGACGATGAGGTAGTCGATGCCCTTTTCCTGGCAGACCGTGATGACGCGTTTCTCCTCCTCCATCTTGAGGCGGGTATAGGCGTCGAGGCCCGCTCGTTCGGGGAGGTCGAGGTCCTCGCTTTGCCGCGCGTGCTTGATCGGGTCGAGCGCGGCATAGACCACTTGCGAACTGAAATAGACGAACAGCCTGCACCGCCCGGGTTCAATCAGATCGAGTAGCGTGTCGGTTGCGGCTCGATTGGCCGGAATGAACGCCTGGCCGCGCGCCTTGGTGTTGAGCGCGGCATGGACCACGACCTCGCTCGTCTGCACGGCATCAGCCAGCGCCTCGGCATCTCCGAAGGTGACAGCGGCGGCGTCGGCATTCTGGGGCAGGGTGCGATAGACCGGGCGAACGCGGTGGCTGGCAGCGAAGGTTTCCAGCAGCTGTCTGCCGATACCGCCTCCCGCTCCCACCAGACAAATCTTCACCGCGCTTTCCTTCTCTTGATCGGGCCACCCGATGACGGACAGGCCGACCGACTCAGCGACTCCTGGTTCACATCGTAACCGGATAGCGCCGTGCACCCGCCTTTGCCGCGTCGATGGTTGCTTCGATGAAGTTCACCGCCGTACCCAGCCCATCCTCAGCAGCCAGCGCATCGGCGACCCGGCGGGCGTTGGCCGCCATGGTCGGGTTGGTGGTCAGCTCATGCAGCGCACTGGCCAGGATTTCCGGCGTGATGGCGCGCAGCCGTACCGGGGCCGGGCCGCAGCCCAGGGCGCGCACGCGGCGGCCCCAATAGCGCTGGTCATAGGCCTGGGGCAGGGTGAAGGTGGGCTTGCCGGCCCGGAGGCCCGCGGCGGTCGTGCCGGCGCCGCCGTGGTGCACGACCGCTGCCATCAGCGGGAAGAGCTTGTCGTGCGGGGCTTCGGATACCGCAAAGACCGTGTCGGGCAGGTCGTCGATATTGATCCCGCCCCAGCCGCGCGAAACCACGGCTCTGCCGCCCCATTGTTCGAGCGCCGACCGCAGGATCTGCGTATTGCGCTCTGCACCGAACGGCATCGAGCCGAAGCCGATATAGACCGGCGGCGGACCCGCATCGAGGAAGCGCTGCAGGTCTTCTGGAGGCGTCCAGCCACTGTTGTCGTCGAGGAACCAGAAGCCGGTGACCACCGCCGTTTGCGGCCAGTCCCGCGGCCGCGGGGAAACCAGGGACGAGAAATTGTAGAGCGTCGGCAGATTGTTGCCGTGGCTGTCCCGGAACAGGCCGCCCCGCTTGCGTGGCCCGAGGCCCATCAGCTCTTTGCGCACACGGTCGCGCGGCAGGTCATAGTATCCCTGCTGGATGTTCATCGCGATATAGCTGAGCTTGTTGAAAGTCGGCCCCAGATCAGGAAATTCGTAGGCGCAGATCGGAAATTCGCGCGTGGGATTGAGCGGCTGCATCGCCGTCATGATGACCGGAATATCCAGCGCCTCGGCGATGTCGATGCCGAAGCTGGTATTGATGTTGACCACGACCGCATCGGCGCCCTGCGCCATAACCCACGAATTCCGGGCGGCCTTCTCCACCAGTGCTTGGCCCTGGCGCAGCAATTGCGGGAAGTGATGCAGCTTCATCTGGCTAATGGCAGTGTCGAAGCGCGACTGCTGCAGCCAGTCCTGCATGTTGGTGCCCAGGTTGTGGAACTCGATCCCGTGGGAGTGCACCAGCTCCTCAAAATCGGCATTGGCGCCGAGCACGACGTTGTGGCCCTGATCCTTGAGGGCGATGGCGAGCGCGAGATACGGCCGGACGTCTCCGGCGGTCCCTATAGTGGCGATCGCGACCCGTTTGCTCATGCACCTACCCGACGCTTCTGCTTGGCGGCTTCTGCCGGCCCTCTACATGTTGGGGCAGGACGGCATTTACAAGGCTGACCATAGAACATATTAAGTCATGAGCCGCGCGTCGACGTGGTATCAGAAGACATTTCACAAGGGCAAGAGACATGCCGTCTCCGTTCACTGTTGCATGGTTTGGAGCAATGCTCGCCGGCAATCGCGTGGCGGCCTTTGGTGCGGCAGCCGCAAGCGCCCGATAGCTCTTCCCATATGGCCAGCGACTGGCCGGGAAGAGCCGAACATGACTGTCTCCGGTCCGTCAGGGCCGCTTAACCCCTATACAACCACAATTCCGCGATAATCGGCCTTCCATATGCCAGGTGTGGCGCTTGCCGGTGCGTCGCGATCAGTTTGAGGCCCCAGGGCCGTCCGAGGAATAAATGAGCGAAGTCTTCCATCGCATCCGCCGTCTTCCGCCTTACGTGTTTGCCCATATCGATCCGATCAAGGCCAAGGCGCGCGCCGAGGGCGTGGACATTATCGATCTGGGCATGGGCAACCCCGATATGCCGACGCCCGAGCACATCGTGGCCAAGCTCCAGGAAACCGTGAAGGACGGGCGCACCCACCGCTACTCGACATCGAGGGGCATTCCGGGTCTGCGCAAAGCCCAGGCCAGCTACTACGGCCGCCGTTTCGGTGTGAAGCTCAATCCCGATACACAGGTCGTGGCGACGCTGGGCTCCAAGGAAGGCTTTGCCAACATGGCCTCGGCCATCACCGCCCCGGGCGATGTGGTGCTGGTGCCCAACCCGACCTATCCCATCCATTCCTTCGGCTTCATCATGTCGGGTGGCGTCGTCCGCTCCATGCCGGCCGATCCGAATGAAGACTTCATGCGCTCGCTCGACCGCGCCGTGCGCCACTCGATTCCCAAGCCGATCGCCCTTGTCCTGAATTATCCGGCCAACCCGACGGCCTACACTGCCGACCTCGACTTTTATGCCGAGGTGGTCAAGTACTGTAAGGCCCACGACATCT
The DNA here is from genome assembly GCA_946480655.1 of uncultured Devosia sp. The sequence goes on from CAMLKN010000033.1 coordinate 4,880, forward strand.
TCATTCTCTCCGATCTTGCCTATTCCGAGATCTATTTCGATGAAGACCAGCCGCCGCCGTCCGTGCTGCAGATTCCGGGTGCCATCGACATCACCGTCGAGTTCACCTCCATGTCAAAAACCTATTCCATGCCCGGCTGGCGCGTGGGATTTGCCGTGGGCAATGAACGCCTGATTGCCGCCCTGGCGCGCGTGAAGTCCTACCTCGATTACGGCGCCTTCACCCCCATCCAGGTAGCCGCCGTAGCGGCCCTCAACGGATCGGACGACGTGATCGAGGAAGTGCGCAAGGTCTACAAGCACCGCCGTGACGTCATGGTGGAAAGCTTCGGCCGCGCCGGCTGGAACATCCCGGTGCCGAAGGCGACCATGTTTGCCTGGGCGCCGATCCCGGACCAGTTCGCGGAGATGGGTTCGCTCGAATTCGCCAAGCTCCTCGTGCAGGAGACCGGGGTGGCAGTCGCCCCAGGCGTCGGCTTCGGCGAATACGGCGACCAGTACATCCGCCTCGCCTTCGTCGAAAACGAGCATCGCATCCGCCAGGCCGCCCGCAACATCAAGCGGTTCCTGGCCGGCAAGACAGGGCAGGGCAATGTCGTGCCGCTGACCACCGCCGCCAAGTAATGCACGCTCCGGGAGGCGGGATTACCGCCTCCCTCCTTGCAATGGGATAGTCGCGTGGATGCAGCTCTGAGCACCGCCATGCAATGCGGCTATTTCGACCGGGGTGTTTGCCGCTCCTGTACCCTCATGGGCACGCCCTATGACGCTCAGGTCGCCGGTAAGATGGCGCACGCGCGGGACCTGCTTGCGGCCTGGCCGGAGGCAGTATGGCTGCCGCCCTTGGTCAGCAGCCCCAGTGGCTTTCGCAACAAGGCCAAGATGGTCGTCGGCGGGACGACGGACAATCCGACCCTAGGCATCCTTGACCTGTCCCAGCACGGCGTCGACCTCACCGGCTGTGGGATACTCTCTTCGGGGCTGCGCGGCGCTTTCGCGCCTATTTCGGCATTCATCACGCGCGCCCGTATCACCCCCTATGATATTCCCGCCCGGCGTGGCGAGCTCAAGCATGTGCTGCTGACTGAGTCGCCCGATGGCGAATTGATGCTGCGTTTCGTGCTGCGCTCAACCGAACCGCTCGGTCGCATCCGAAAGCACCTGCCCACCCTTCTGGCCGAACTGCCGCAGCTCAAGATCGTCACTGCCAATCTGCTGCCCGAGCACAAGGCCGTGCTCGAGGGCGAGGAGGAAATAGCTCTAACCGGCGGCGACACGCTCCCAATGCGCCTCGGCAGCCTTGTCCTGCATTTGCGCCCCGCCAGCTTCTTCCAGACCAATACCGATATCGCTATTGGTCTCTACGAGCAGGCCCGCCAGTGGGTCGACGAGGTCGGTGCGCAATCCGTGTGGGACCTCTACTGCGGTGTCGGCGGTTTCGCCCTGCATGCAGCGGCGCCGGGCCGGCGGGTGCACGGTATCGAGGTGAGCGCACCCGCCGTCGACTCCGCCAAGCTCAGTGCCGCCGAAGCGGGCCTCACGGACGTTACCTTTGCCGTGGGCGACGCGACGGCCCTCCAATCGAGCGAAATGCCCGACGCCATTATCGTCAACCCTCCGCGCCGCGGCCTTGGCGACAGGCTCTGCGCTACGCTGCAGGCTTCCAGCATTCCCACGATTGTCTATTCAAGCTGCAACGCCGTGACGCTGGCCCGCGATATTGCCGCCATGCCCGCCTACCGGCCCCGGCATATCCGCCTCTTCGACATGTTCCCACAGACCGACCACTACGAGACCATGGTACTGCTCACCCGCCACTGAAGGCAGGGTCCGGAGTCATCACTTTATACATGACATTTATTATCACCTTTTGTATGGAGAGGTCATCTCCACGCAAAGGATGATCCTATGCACCTCCGCTGCCTCATCATTTCCGCACTAATTGGGTTTGGCTTCGTCGCCTCAGCCCAGGCACAGCCCTTTCCGGTCACGATCACCCACGCGCATGGCCAAACCACGATTCCGGCCGAGCCCAGGCGCATCGTGACCTGGGGTTGGAGCAACGAAGATGTGGTCATTGCCTTGGGCGTCATTCCGGTCGGCATGCCCTTCCAGGCCTATGGCGGCGGCGACAATGGTGTTCATGAATGGGTCGAGAATGCCCTTGAGGCCGCCGGCGCCGAAATGCCCGCCATTCTTGACGCTGCGGGCGAGCCACCGGTCGAACAGATCGCGGCACTCGAGCCCGATCTGATCATTGCGGCCTATTCCGGCATCACCGAGGATCAGTATGCGCTTCTGTCCGGCATAGCACCCACGATTGCCTATGTCGGCGCGCCCTGGTCCACGTCCTGGCAGGACCTGACCCTCATCATCGGCAAGGCGCTCGGCAAGGAGGCCGAAGCCAAGACCCTGGTCGATGAGACGACGGCCTGGGTCGAGGCCGAATTTGCCCGGTATCCAGCCCTCAGGGAAATCACCTTCGCCAGCGCCAACGACTACGATGGCGCCATGGCCGTCTATGCACCACTGGACGCCCGCATGAAGTTCCTCACCGATTTCGGCATGGTTATGGACCCGAGCGTGGCCGCCCTGGCGCCGGAAGGCGACGCCTTCTACTACCCCCTCAGCTATGAACTCTTCGACCAGCTCAAGGCCGACATCTTCATCACCTATCACGAAGAACAATCTGCCCTCGACGAGTGGCTCGCTACCCCGCAGGCTCAGTCCTATCCGGTCATTCAGAACGGAGGCCTCGCTGCGCTGGTTGGCACGGAAAACGTGGCCTCGGTTTCTCCGCCAAGCATCCTTTCGCTGCGCTGGGGCCTCCCGCGCTATCTCGATGTGCTGGGAGCTGCCGCCGCCAAGGTCAGCGGCCAATAGTGCAGCGGGCCGACGCTCGCGTCGGCCCAGTTTCCCCCAGACAGGCCAACTGATCTCCCTGTGCCGTCACCCCTTTGCGCAGGGCGGCGGCTCAGTATCTCTCCCCGTTGAGATCGTCGAGTTCCGCCCAGCCTTCTCCTTGCGCGACATAGCGGCCGACGGCTGCATCCCAGCTGTAAGTGACGCTGTAGCGGGTCTCGGACGGCTGGTGGGGCTCGACACCCTCGCAGACCTCCTCAGGCCCAGCCATCACATCGATGACCGTGACCTCGAAGTCGCCCCGCCCGGACGATGTCGGCGTGGTCGCGTAGCTTACCGTCTGGCTCTCGCTGCCGGCGCAGGTGAGGTCGTCGAGCGTCATGATCATGTCCACCATGCTGAGCGCGCCATCGACCACATCCACGATTGTGATCGCCCTGTAGAACTGGCCGGCATTGCCGTGACTGTTGCTTACGAGGATCAGGTCCTGGCCATCGCCGACGGTCAGGTTCGGGGGATCCGCAAAACCCGACATGCGGTCGAAGCCGACATCCTTGACGTCAACCAGTACGGGCTCTGAAGCCATGTCGAACAGCGCGAGCGCTGCAACCGGACCAAGATCGTCGTCGCCACCTGCCAGCTCGATCATCAGCGCCAGATGCGAACGGCCCTCCACCGAGAGCGGCATGGCCTGGATGCTTTCGACATTGACCGGTGCTGTGGCCGTCAGCGAGAACTCGGGTCCTTCGATATGCGGCAGGCTGATATCGCTCTCGATCACCAGACCATCGCCTATTTGGGCAGCCCCTGGCAGCGCCATGCTTACCAGTGCTCCATAGCTGATAGTACCCGTCGCCAGCGCCGATGGCTCTACGGTGCTATAGGCACTTTCCTGCGCAAGTGGCGCGCCGGCGGGCATCAGGCAAAGCAGCAGCGCGGCCAAATAATTCCTATTGACGACTAGGCGACTTCCTATGCACATGTCCGCCACCATGAGTGATATCCAGTCCTTCCGCCAATCCGTTGAAAGCTTCATCTCCGCGAGGGGGTGGACGCCCACCCGCTTCGGCCGCATCGTAGCAGGCGACCCGCTGTTCGTCTTCGACCTGCGCGACGGAAGGGAGCCGCGCACCGAAACGCGTGCGCGCATCCTCAAGGCCATGGCTGACTTTGGCGATGCCGACCGCCAGGCGCCCCTGCGCGTCGGCGTGGCTGGTCTGGGAAATGTCGGCGCGACGCTGGTTCGCATCCTCCAGAAGGATGGCGCCGAGCTGACGCGAAAACTTGGGCGGCAGCTCGAAGTCGTTGCCGTTGCCGCGCGCTCGCGTTCCCGAGACCGCGGCATTGATATTTCTGGGCTCGAGTGGTTCGACGATCCGGTTGCCCTGGCCAAATGGGACGGAATCGATCTCTTTGTCGAACTCATCGGTGGCGAGGACGGTCCGGCCTTCGCCGCCGTGAAGGCTGCTCTGGAAATCGGGCGCCCGGTCGTCACGGCCAACAAGGCGCTGCTCGCCAAGCATGGCGTGACGCTCGCCCGCCTCGCCGAAGAATCCGGCGCCCAGCTGGGCTTCGAAGCTGCCGTTGCCGGCGGCATCCCCGTCATCAAGACCCTGCGCGAGGGCCTCGGCTCGGCCCGCATCGCCAAGGTCTTCGGCATCATGAACGGCACCTGCAACTACATCCTCACCCGCATGGGCAATGAGGGCATTTCCTTTGCCGATTGCCTCAAGGACGCGCAGGCCCTGGGCTATGCCGAGGCCGACCCGACTTTTGACGTCGAAGGTTACGACACCGCCCACAAGCTCTCGATTCTGGCCACGCTCTGCTTTGGCTACGAGATCGCGCCCGACAAGATGCGCATCGAGGGCATTTCCGGCATCACCCAGCACGATATCCAGGTCGCCGCCGATCTTGGCTACAAAATCAAGCTGCTCGGCATTGCCGAACGCACTGAGAGCGGCATCGAGCAGCGCGTTCACCCCACTTTCGTGCCCAAGGGCAGCGCCATTGCCGGCGTCGACGGGGTCATGAATGCCGTGGCGCTCGAGACCGATCACGTTCACGAACTGCTCCTTGCCGGTCCTGGCGCGGGTGGCCCGCCCACGGCCTCCTCGGTTCTGTCCGACATTCTCGACATCGCCCGCGGCACCCGGGTGCCGCCGCTCGGCGTGCCGGCCGACGAGCTTCTGCCCTATCGCGAAGCCCCCAATCGCGCGCATGACGGAGGCTTCTACATTCGTCTCAGCGCCAAGGATGTGCCCGGCGCGCTGGCCGCCATTGCCACGCGCATGGGGGAAAAGGCGATTTCGATCGACAGTGTCATTCAGCGGTCGGATTTGAGTGCGAAGGCCATCGCGCCCGACGGGTCGCCGACCCGCACCGTGGTCATGATTACTCAACAGACTTTGGAAGCATCCGTGCGCGAAGCGCTTGCGCAGATCGCTGCGGATGGGTTCATAGTCGGCGAACCACAACTGATCCGTATCGAGAAGCTCTAGCCCCGGCCGGCAGCGCTTCGGGGGGAACCATGAAGCTCAGCAAGGTCGAAGACGGCAAGCACCCGGCCAATCTGCACCGCACGCTCACCCTGGAAATGGTGCGCGTGACCGAGCGTGCGGCGATTGCCGCGGCCGAGTGGCGCGGCAAGGGCAACGAGAAGGCCGCCGACGAGGCTGCCGTTGCCGCAATGAAGGCCGAGCTCGACGAAGTCTCCATTTCCGGCCGCATCGTCATCGGCGAGGGAGAGCAATACGAGGTTGACAACCTCTATGTCGGCCAGCCTGTAGGCGCCGGGCAGGGGCCCGACGTCGATATCGCCGTGGATCCGCTCGAAGGCGTTACGCTTTGTGCCAAGAACCAGCCCGACAGCCTGGTCGTTCTGGCCATGGCTGAGCGCGGCGGCCTGCTCAACGTTGCCCGCAACGTCTACATGCACAAGATCGCTATCGGCGCCGAATACCCGCCCGAGACCATCAACATCGAATGGTCGGCGACCGAGAACGTCAAAGCCCTGGCCAAGGCCAAGGGCGTGCCCATCTCCGAGATCACTGCCATCGTGCTCGATCGCCCCCGCCATGGCGGCCTGCTCGAAGAGCTGCGCACGGCCGGCGTTTCGGTGAAGCTCCTCAGCGACGGCGACATTGCCGGCGTCATTCATGCCGTCAACACCGCCGATACCGGTGTCGATATCTATCTGGGGTCCGGTGGCGCCCCGGAGGGTGTCCTGGCCGCGGCGGCCCTCCGCTGCATCGGTGGCCATATGCAGGGCAAGCTCATCCTCGATACGCCCGACAAGCGCCTCCACGCACGGGAAATGGGCATCGAGGATCCCAACCGCATTTATGACGTGACCGATCTGGCCGCTGGCGACGTGCTGTTTTCGGCCACCGGCATCACCGATGGTTCGCTGGTCGATGGCGTCCGCCTCCGCCGCGGTTGGGTCGAGACCTCCACCGTCGTCATGCGCAGCTGGAGCCAGACAACGCGCTGGATCAAGGCAAGGCATGCGCGGTAATCGCTGACGCATGCCCGAATCCCCGCGCCCCTTTCTCGACATCACCAGTTCGGTCACTGGCCGTGCCTGGGTGGATCGTCTGGATGCGGCGCAGGCCCGCACCGCCACGGCCATCGGCCAGCGCACCGGCATTCCCGATATTCTCGCCCGCATCATCGCGGCGCGCGGCGTGGGGCTCGAGGACGCGGAAGCCTATCTCGAGCCCGCCATCCGCAACCTCATGCCCGATCCGTCCACGCTGACGGATATGGACGCGCTGGCCGAGCGCCTCGCCAAGGCCATAGCCGACAACGAATCCATCGCCCTGTTCGGGGATTATGACGTCGACGGCGCCTGCTCCTGCGCCCTGATGACGCGTTATCTCCGCCACTTCGGCATCGAGCCACAGGTCCACATCCCGGACCGCATCTTCGAAGGCTACGGCCCCAATATCGCCGCCATGGATAAGCTCGTGGATGCCGGGGCCAGCCTCATCGTTACGCTCGATTGCGGCACCACCAGCGACGGCCCCATTGCCCATGCCCGCAATCGTGGCGCCGATGTCCTCGTCATTGACCACCACCTCTCCGACCACGACCTGCCGCCCGCCACCGCCCTGGTCAACCCTAATCGGCCGGATGACATCTCCGGCCTGGGCTACCTTTGCGCGGCCGGAGTCACCTTCATGGTCCTGGTCGCCGTCAACCGCGCCTTGCGTAACCGCGGCGATACCGGTCTGCCGGACTTGCTGAAACTCCTCGATCTCGTGGCGCTGGCCACCGTCTGCGATGTCGTGCCCCTTACCGGTCTCAACCGCGCCTTCGTTGTCCGCGGCCTCGAAGTCGCCCGCCGCGGTGACAAGCCGGGTCTCTCGGCGCTGGCTCTGGCTGCGCGTGTCTCAGGCCCGCTCAATCCCTATCACCTGGGTTTTCTCATCGGCCCACGCATCAATGCCGGCGGTCGAATCGGCGACGCCGCTCTCGGCACGCGTCTCCTTGCCCTCGACGACGAGCACCAGGCCATGGTCATCGCAGCCCAGCTCGATGAGCTCAATGGCGAACGCCAACGCATCGAGGTGGAAGCCGTCGAGGAGGCCGCCGCCACCGCCGAGGCCGAGATCGGCGGCGGGGAGGGGCCCCCGGTCCTGGTCCTTGCTTCCGCCAACTGGCATCCCGGCGTTGTCGGCCTTGTCGCCGCGCGGTTGCGGGAGCGCTTCGAGCGCCCCAGTTTTGCCATTGCCCTCCACCCCGACGGTACCGGTACCGGCTCCGGCCGATCCATGCCGGGTGTTGATCTGGGTTCTGCGGTCATCCAAGCGGTCGAAACCGGCCTCATCCCCAAGGGCGGTGGGCATGCCATGGCCGCGGGTGTCTCGCTCCGCCCCGGCGATCTCGGTCCCTTCCGCGCCTTCCTCGCCGAAAAGCTTGCGCCCAGCGTTGGCGTGGCCCGTGCCGCCTCGGCACTGAAGGTCGATGCCGCGCTGACGGCCCGTGGCGCCAATGTTGATCTGCTGCATAACCTTGACAAGGCTGGCCCCTATGGCGCCGGCAATCCCTCGCCGGTTTTCGCCTTTCCCGCTCATCGCGCCCGCTTCCCGCAGGTCGTGGGCAAGGGCGGGCATGTGAGCTTCACCCTGGCCTCCGACGATGGCGCCAAGCTCAAGGCCATTGCCTTCCGGGCCGCCGGTACCGCTCTGGGCGACACGCTGATGCGCGATGGCGACCAGCCCCTGCACTTTGCCGGGGGACTCTCCATCGACCACTATCAGGGCCGCGAACAGGTCCAGTTCCGCCTCACCGATATCGCGCGGCCGGCTCGATAGCCGTCCTTGCGATCCACCCGGCCGCCACCCACGTAGTGCCTCAGGCAGGTGGCGGGCGCACGCCTGCTGGTTGAGGCCGCTTGCATATCCGCTTGTGGCGGCTAAACTATCCTGCGGTGTCTTCGGGGAGGCGAAGCCCTTTCGCGAGGACATTTCTGACGCCCGGTGTTTGGCGACGCGTCTCGGCGTGCCGCCGTTTGAAACTATAGTTGGAACAAGCGGCAAAATGACAAAAACAGCCGTCGAACACACCGAAACCGGTGCATCTGCGTGGACAAATTTTACCTCCTGGCTCGTCGAGCGCCTGGGAGTGTCCTTGATTGGCAACCCGCGCCATGGCTCGCTGACGGTGATCTTTCCCAATGGCCGGACCCGTACCGTCGGACAGGCCAATACCGGCGAGCACGCCACGCTCCGCCTCAACAATTTCAAGGTCATTTCCGAAGCCATGCAGCGCGGCACCGTCGGCTTTGCCGCCGCCTATATGAACGGCGACATCGAGTCCGATGATCTGACCGCGCTTTTCCGCTTCTTTCTGCAGAACCGCGACATGTTCGATGCGGCCGGCAAAGGCTTTTTCCGCCGCGCCGCCGCCGATTTGCACTACCACATCTCCCGGCGCAACACGCTCGAAGGCGCCAAGAAGAACATTGCCGAACACTATGACCTCGGCAACGATTTCTACGGCCAGTGGCTCGACCCCTCGATGACCTACTCCTCGGCCGTCTTTACCTCCGGTGACCAGAGCCTGGAAGAGGCGCAGTTGGCCAAGTACCGGCGCGTGGCCGACATGGCCGGCATAACCGAGGGCTCGTCGGTGCTGGAGATAGGCTGCGGCTGGGGCGGCTTTGCCGAAACGGTTGCGCGCGATTACAAGGCCAACCTGCGCGGCATCACCCTTTCGGCTGAACAGCTCAAGTTCGGCCTGGAGCGCCTCAAGCGCCAGGGCCTCGACCAGTATGCCACCCTCGTTTTCGAGGACTATCGCCATACCCAGGGTCAGTTCGACCACATCGGCTCGATCGAGATGATCGAGGCCGTGGGCGAGGACAACTGGCCCAGCTATTTCCAG
>CAMLKN010000034.1 GCA_946480655.1 uncultured Devosia sp.
GAGCACGTCATTCGTAATGATGGGGTCGGGGGTTCGAGTCCCTTCTGCGGCACCAGCCTTCATGACTTTTCTAGAGCGACCAGACGCAGTCTATGTGCCTGTCTTGCCGTCGGCGCTATGGCGGGAACGCCCTCGCTACGCTCGAAAAGCGCGGTCCGTTCTTCCGGCGTAGACATGAAGAATGGGAACCGGTTCATGATGCGGTCGTAGATAACCGAGACGCGTGCGCCAAAAAGACAGACGGGGAAGGTCAGTTCGCCCCAGTAACCTTCATCTGCCATTTGCTCGAGCCCGAAGACCCGACGGTAGAATGGACCGTGTTCCGGCCTAACCGAAGAGATGCAGTGGGTGGTATTGAAGTGCTCACAGGCCATGACCGCCATGCGTAGGGTCAGGTATGGCAGGGCGGGGAAAGCCAAAGACGCTTCGTGGTCTGCCGTGAACCTGCTCGGATCAATGTAACTGCCGCCCTGATTGACTATGTTACCAAGAACATCAGGCCAGATTTTGCGGCTGGGAGATGTTGGCTCGTCTGCGGTGGCAACATGCAAACGGATCGAGCTGACGAGTTTGTCATCGATATGGACGCCAAAACAGTAGCAGTTTGGCGCATCGTCATAGGCGTCGCGGGTAATGCCCTGCGAATTGATCGGGATGAAATCTTCGCGCCGATAGGCCTCGTAGCGCAGGCGATAGACCGGATCGAGCTGTTCATCCGCCGAGACCCGGCGGTAGTGTACGCGATCCAACAAATCGATCAGACTGGTGGCAAAACGCGAGGTTGTCCCCGCTGCCGCTTCCATTGCCGCACTCATGTACCGAAAACCGCTCCGCAAAGGTTAGCGGACTTTAACCCTTTGTTAGGGATAATCGCATGGGGAAAAATCACGGTGCGGCGGCGGCTTGAGACAGGTCAGCCGCGATTCGCCATGGTTATCAATTCGTTAATAAAGGTTAACCATGTTTACGATTTGTCTGCAGCGAGGACTGAGCACTGCCGTTGAGACGGCCAATCAGCTCGGCAATGTCCCGCGCCGGCAATGGCCGGCTGAAGAAATAGCCCTGCACCTGCTGCACACCGGTATGGTCAAGCATGGCGTTGAGCTGATCCTCGGTCTCTACACCTTCGGCCACGACAGTCAGGTCAAGGTCGCGACCGAGCCGCGCCACGTTGGCCAATAGGCTCAGGGCCCGGTCGTTTTCAGCGATTTCCATCACGAAGGACCGGTCGATCTTGAGCTTGGTGAAGGGCAGCGCGCTGAGATAGCTCAGCGAGGAATAGCCGGTTCCGAAGTCATCCAGAGCGATCGATATGCCACGCTGGGCCAGGGTCTTGAGTACACTCTGCGCCAGCTCCCGCTCCTCGATGACAGCCGTCTCGGTGACTTCCAGTTCGAGCCTGGAAGCCGCAAGCTTGCTGCGGAGCAGAGCTTGATCGACAAGGCCCGGCAGATCGAGTCCGCGGAAATCGCGCGCCGAAATATTGACCGCTACACCCACTTCCCCGGCCCACTGGCTGCACTGGGCAATGGCATTGCGCACCACCCAGGCGGTGATGTCGGAAATCAGGCCCATTTCCTCGGCCAGCGGAATGAAGGTTGCCGGTGCGATTGGACCAAGTTCGGGGTGGGTCCAGCGCGCCAGTGCCTCACAGCTGACGACGCGGCGGCTGTGGATATCGAGCAGGGGCTGGAATGCCAGGGAAAGGGCGCCAGCGCCAACCGCTTCGCGCAAATCGGCCTTGAGCCGCTGGCGATAGTGGTAGTCCACATCCATCTGGGTGTGAAACACCTGACTTCGACCCCGCCCTTCGCTCTTGGCCGTATAGAGCGCCAGGTCCGCCTTGGTCATGAGGTCGTCGAGGTCATCGACGCTGCTGCCGGGCATGACGAGACCCACGCTGACCTTGATGGGAAGGTTGACGCCACTGAGCGCAAAGGGCCGGTCAAAGGCCTCGAGCAGATGCTCGGCGATGGTGTGGCCCGAGGTCCTGCCGGCATCAAAGCCACACAGGACAATGAACTCGTCCCCGCCGAGCCGGGCGATCAGGCTTGGCTCAGGCAGCGATTCGCGCAACCGCGCGGCCACCTGGCGCAGCAATTCATCGCCGATGACGTGGCCGTGGCTGTCATTGACATGCTTGAATTCATCTATGTCGACGATCATGAGCACGCTGGCCAGGCCTTCGGCGGCATGGGCTCGCAACTCCTCGGGAGCCAGTTCGCCAAAGGCGTTGCGATTGTTGAGGCCGGTCAACGTGTCATGGCGCGCCATGAAGCTGATCTTCTCTTCGGCAGCAATGCGCTCGCTGATATCCTCGAGCAACAGCACGCTGCGCGACTGGCGCGAACTGACCGAAACTTCGAAATAGACACCTGGCTGCGCGGCCAGAAGGACCTTGCCCGATTCCCGCTCGGCAATCATGACCTTGAGCCGGCCAATGGTCGTGGCGGCAATATTGCTGTTCTGGCTAAGGGCGGCCAGGAGCGCGTCGAGGGAACGGCCCGAAATGCTTTCCACGCCCAGAAGCGCAAACATCTGCTTGGCCCGCTCGTTGGCGACCGACACATTACCCTGTTCATCGAGCATGCAGAGCCCGTGCTCGAGTGTGGCCAACGCCACATCGAGCTCTGTGGCAAGGCGCGACGCCTCGACGCGGCCATGCACGGCCGAGAGTAGAAGGCTGCGAATATCTCCGGCCAGCTTGCGGAAGCTGTAGAGCATCACAATCAGAAGAGCTGCCAGAATCGGATGATAGATGTCACCGTGGAGGAAAAATCCAAAGGCCATCGGCAAGATGACACCCAGCATCTGCAGCGTCACCAACCGATCCAGGCCAAAATTTCGCGCACAAATGCCCACCATGACGGCAATGGAAAGCGAGACGCTGGCTAACTCGGCAAAGGGGTCATTGACGAGCAGCATGGCGAACAGACACCAGAAGCCATAGACCAATGCTAGGGCGCTTCCGCTCGCGACCGCCCGATCTTCCCATTTTTCGGCAGCAATGGCGTCATCGTTCTCGATGCCTGCACGCCAGAAGGCGCGCATATTCAGGTAGCGCACGACGCCTATGGTGACGAAGGCAACAACGATCAGATAGAGCGGGATGGACTGTGATCGATACGCGGTCAAGGCTGCCGTAAGGGCGCTTGCAACAGCGCCAGCCAGCATCGCCTTCCGATCGCCATAGACCGATCGGATGATGGACACATAGTCCAGGGCTGGCATTGTCTTTCGGGCCGAGGTTAACACGGAAATTTCCCCATTCCGTGCCATTTGGCGTTGCGAGCCCTTAACAAGCCCTTGCCTGGGCTTGCCGGCTGGCACGATTCGGGACGCAGGCTGAACAGCGAGTTAATATGACTGGCGACACCTGCTGAAGGGAGCCTTTGGCGGCTTCGGGCATTGGTCAGGAAGTATGGAGGGTGTGATGACAGAGAGGCTGACACCGGCAGCGCGGGAGGCGGCTCTGGCTTCCCTGGGCAACTGGACTTTCGATCCGGCGCGCGATGCAATCGGGCGCGAGTTCAGGTTCAAGGATTTTTCGGAAGCCTTCGCCTTCATGGCGCGGGTGGCATTGCTGGCCGAGAAGGCCGGGCACCATCCCGATTGGTCCAATACCTACAACAAGGTCTCGATCAGCCTGTCCACCCACGATGCAGGCGGGTTGAGCGAAAAGGACGTGGCGCTGGCCAACAGGATTGATGCTCTGCTGGCCTGAGGTCTGGCCACGGCAAGGTCGGTCGGGCCTTCGGGCAAAACGGGAACTGCCCTAGTGGAAATTGCGGCCCTTGGGCATGGCCGAATAGGCCCGGCGGCGCGCCAGATCCTCTTCCCTGACGGCCCGGCGGTCGCGGCTCTGGCTCCCGGGCGGACCCGATTTGCCCTCATCGGCCCGCGCCACGACCCTGTCGCCGAAATCCTTGCCATGCGAGAGATCGAGCAGGTGTGGCGTGAGGTCTTCCATGTCCTGGGCAATGACGTGGATAACCCCCTGCTCGGACTGCACCTTGCCACGCACCGCCAGCATGCGGCTCGAAAGCAGAATCTTGCGTAGGCGTTCGTCCTCGAACAGCTTTGGCCAGACCACGATATTGGCCACGCCTGTTTCGTCCTCGAGCGTGGCAAAGATCACCCCGCTTGCCGTACCCGGGCGCTGGCGCACCAGCACCAGGCCCGCCACCTCGACCACGATGTCATTGGCGACATGGATGAGATTATCCGCGCGCGTCGTGCCGCGCGCCATCAGCATGGGCCGGAGGAATTGGACCGGGTGTCCCTTGAGCGAGAGTGACAGCGTTGAATAATCGTGGATCACCTCCTCGCCCGGCGCCATCAGCGGCAGGCCTGCCGGTTCTTCCTGCGGGCTATGGTGGTTCGGCAAGGCTGCAAAGAGCGGCAGCGTCTCGGCGCCATAGGTGCCTACCAGGCCCTTGACCGCCCAGAGCGCCTCGCGCCGGTTCAGCCCCAGCGAGGCAAACGCATCGGCTCGCGCCAGCTTTTCGAGGCTGGCGATCGGCACGCCGGTCCGGAGCCAGAGGTCGCGGATGGATGCATAGCCACCCTGGCGCTTGTCAACAATGCGGGCCGCATCCTTTTCAGCAAGGCCCTCGACCTGCCGGAGGCCCAGGCGGAGCGCCTTGGTGGTCCATATCTGCTCGCGCATCTCGTCATGCCGTTTCCAGATATGCGCCCTGGCGTCCCAACCGCCGTCTTCGAGACTGCTGTCATAGGTGGAGCAATTGATGTCCGGCGGCCGGATTTCGACCCCGTGCTCGGCCGCATCGCGCACCAATTGGCTGGGCGCATAAAACCCCATGGGCTGGGAATTGAGCAGGGCGCAGGCAAAGACATCGGGATAATGGCATTTGAGCCAGCATGAAGCATAGACCAACAGCGCAAAGCTGGCGGCATGGCTTTCGGGAAAGCCGTATTCGGCAAAGCCCTGGATCTGGGCAAAGCTCTGCTTGGCGAATTCCGGCGTATAGCCATTGCGGATCATGCCACCGATGAAGTCGTCGCTGAACTGGGCCAACTTGCCGGTGCGCTGCCAGGCCGCCATGGCCCGGCGCAGCTGGTCGGCCTTGCCGGGGGAAAAGCCCGCCCCGACAATGGCGATCTGCATGGCCTGTTCCTGGAACAGGGGAATGCCCAGGGTCCGGTGCAACACGGCCCTGAGGGCCTCGCTGGGATACTCGACCTTGTCGATCCCCTGCCGGCGCCGAAGATAGGGATGCACCATGTTTCCCTGGATGGGCCCTGGCCGGACAATGGCGACCTCGATCACCAGGTCATAGAAGACCCTGGGCTTCAACCGCGGCAGCATGGTCATCTGCGCCCGGCTCTCGATCTGGAAGACCCCGATCGTGTCGGCGCGATTGGTCATGTCATAGACGGGCGCGGCCCGCTCGGGAAAATCGAATTCCTCGCTCTGCAGTTCGCTGAGCTTCACCTTGTGCCCGTAATGGGTCTCCATCAGGTCGAAGGCGCGCCTCAGGCAGGTCAGCATGCCCAGGGCCAGGATATCGACCTTGAGGATCTTGAGCGCGTCGATATCATCCTTGTTCCACTCGATGATGGTGCGGCTGTCCATGGCCGATTTGCTGATCGGCACGAGGCTCTCAAGCGAATCGCGGGTAATGACGAAGCCGCCCACATGCTGGGAAAGATGGCGCGGAAAGCCGCGCAGGACCTTCACCACTTCGAACATCTGTGCCAGCACCGGATCATCCGGGTTGAGCCCGAGGCCCGCCACGCTCTTCAGATCAACGCCCGAGCCCCAACCCCAATGGAGCTGATTGAAGGCATTGATCGTGTCCTCGGACACGCCGAACACCTTGGCGGTCTCGCGAATGGCGCTCTTGGTGCGGTAGGTGATGACATTGGCGGTCAGGCCCGTCCGCCGCCCGCCATATTTCTGATAGACATATTGCATCACCTCCTCGCGCCGCTCATGCTCGAAATCGACATCGATATCGGGCGGCTCGTCGCGCTCGGTGGAGATGAAGCGGCCAAAGACCAGATTGGCCTTGCGCGGATCCACCTCGGTGATCTCGAGGCAATAGCAGACCGTCGAATTGGCTGCCGACCCCCGTCCCTGGCAGAGGATGCCCTTTTCGTAGCGGGCAAACTGCACAATGTCGTGCACGGTCAGGAAATAGGCGGCATAGCCCTTGTAGGCGATGAGGCACAGCTCGGTCCACAGCACCTTCTTGAGTTCGTCGCTCAGCCCATCGGGGAAACGCTTGCCTGCGCCGGCCCAGGTCAGGCGTTCCAGCGTCTGTTGCGCCGTCTCTCCATTACCCACGGTTTCTTCGGGGTAGTTGTATTCGAGCTGGTCGAGCGAAAAGCCGATGCGGGCGATGAAATCCTGCGTCTGGGCGATGGCATCGGCATGCTCGGCGAAAAGCCGGGCCATTTCCGCTGGCGATTTCAAATGCCGCTCGGCATTGACCGAGACCAATTGCCCCGCCTCCTCCAGGGTCAGGTGCTCGCGGATACAGGTGACGACATCGAGCACCATGTGCCGGTCGGGCTCATGATAGGCCACGTCATTGCTGGCGATCATCCGGGCGCCATGCCGCCTTGCCAACGCGTCGGTCCGATTGAGCCGAGCTCTGTCCCCGCCATCGAACCGGGTCGTACCTGCCACCCAGACCCGGCCAGGAGCCTGGGCGGAAAGCCGCTCCAGCGCCTGTTCCGTCCGACCCCAGTCAGCCTCGTCGGGAATAAGGATGAAGAGCTGTCCCTGGGCGAAATTTTCGACCGGCCCGTGCTCCTGGACCGAAGCGGGATCGCTGAAACCGAACAGGTCGTCGAACCGCAGATTCGGACTGCCCTTCTCGCCGCGCTTGTTGCCGATGGTGAGCAGCTTGCATAGCCGCCCATAGGCGGTGCGATCGGTGGGATAGGCGACGATATCGGGCGTCCCGTCGGAAAAGCACAGGCGGACGCCAACCAGATAGCGGAAATGGGGGCTGATTTCGCTGTTGTCCCGGGCCGTCACATAGCCGCGCACCACCCCGGCAAAGCTGTTGCGATCGCACAGTCCCAGCGCGGTCAGGCCCAGATGCATGGCCGCCGCCACCAGTTCTTCCGGATGCGACCCGGAGCGCAGGAAGGAAAAATTGCTGGTAGTGATCAGTTCGGCATAGGCCGGGGGCGCTGATCGCGACCGCGGCGGCAAGGACGGCTCGGGCCTGAGCGGGATGACCTGGTTCATGCAAAAAGCCCGTGCAGGTACCAGGTGGGATGAACCGGACCGCCATAAAGCCCCAGGCGGAAAACCCAGAAGCGACGCCCCTCCCCATCCTCGACCCGGTAATAGTCCCGCATCTGCGTGACCGGATCGAAGAGCGGCAGGTCGGGCCTATAGGGCTGCGGTCGGGGTTTTTCGCCCGGTTCCGGGGGGTTGGGATGGCTGTCGGGGACCAACTTGAGCCGCTCGTTGCGGCGCCACCATTCCGCGCTGATCCGCTCGGGACCGGCGGCCTTGACCAGGCGGTATTGCCGCCGCCGCCAGATCATGGAGGCCGGCAGGCCATCGGGCACTTCGGCATTGATGGCGACGAGTTCGGGCTGCGGCAGGAGACGCAAGGGCCGCTCGCGCCTGTCCGCCGGATCGGCAGGCTGTCCGGCCCGATAGGTCATGGCCGGCACCAGTCGTGCCGCCCGTTCGGGAATATGGCTGGCTACCGGTTCCGTCTTGAGCACGCTCAACGGTCCCAGCCGGCTTGCCAGCCGGTCGGTCAGCCGCTCGATATCCTGGGCGCCGGTATCCATCTCGAAGGCGCCGATCTGGCCGGCATCGAGACGATCCACCGAAGACGCGGCCAGCCGCACCATGTCGATGCCGAAGCCGGGATCGTAATTCTCTTCCTCCAGCCTCTCGGCCCGGTGCCGGAAGAGACTGGCAATGTGTTGCGGATCGCGCGTCAGCCGGGCCGAATTGAGCGACAGGGTCATGACCTTGTGATCGACACGATAGAGGAACAGGTGAAAGGTCTGCGCCCCCGCCCCCTCTTTTTCGAGCAGCTGCGAAAGACTTTGCGCCAGTCCCTCCATTGTCAGGAGCACATCCTCAAGCGTGGAGATGGGCTCGAAGAACTTGCGTTCGACAAAATGATCGGCTGGCGGCAGGCGCGGCGTCATCCGCTCTTCGACATGGCCATAGGCCTGGTCGAGCCGCAGGATCAGCGAGGCGCCGAACCGGGCCAGAAGTGGTTTGCGCGGACGCGCGCGCAGTTGACCGATGGTTTTCAGGCCCATCTGGGCCAGAAGCCCGATCTGCGTCGCATCGAGTCGCAGGGCGGCGACCGGCAGGCTATCGAGCACTTCGGCAAGCCGATCCGGCGCGATGACGGCGCTGGGGGCAAAATGGCTGGCTGCCCATGCCCCCCCGATGGTCGAGGCAATGGCACCCGATACCGTATAGCCAAGGGCCCTGAGGCGGCCCAGCGCCATGGCCAGCATCTCCTCCTCTCCACCAAACAGGTGCGCGACCCCGGTAATGTCGAGGATGAGATCGCCGAACGGTGCCTGATCCTGCAGGACTGCAACCAGCGGGCTGGTATTGGAATGCCAGTCGGCAAAATCGGCAAAGGCCGACACCAGCAGGACCTGGTTCTGCTCAAGCACCGTCAGACCGGGCAGCAGCGCCCTGGCATCGGCAAGCGCCTGCCCCACGCGCAGCCCCTCGCGCGCCGCCTCCGGATCGAGGGCGGCCAGCCGCAGCCCGCCCTTGATCTTTTCATAAAGGACCAGGGGCGCCTTGAGTTGGGGATCAGCCCGCTTGAGGTATTGGGTGGCCCACCAGGGCAGGTGAAGGCAGAGATACCGGCGTTCCGGGAATTGGCTGGCGCGGGTTTGCCGTCCAGCTGGGGCGTGTCTTGAACTCATTTCCTGTCCACTCCAGGATCCACTCGCTGTTGCGCTGCCCGGCATTGCCCTTTTCAAGCCTGAGATCCCAGCGCGCCGCCCCGGGCGCCCGATCGTCAAAGGGTCTTCGTCCCGAGCGATGCGGCAACAGATGCCAGCGCAGATGGGCCGCACTGGCCGGCCTTTGCTGGCCATAGCGCAGCAGGAACAGCGATGTGCCGCTTTCGACCGTGCGCAGGCTGAGGCGCCGGCTGACCGTGAAGTCGAGCACTTCAGGGGCGCCACCGATATCGGCGACGATGCCGGCAACCGCCCGGCAGGCGAGGGATTCCTCGGCCACCCAGAGCAATTCGCGCATGTCGCTGGTCCGCACGATGATCATCTGCGCCGGATCAAAACCAAAGGATGAAAGGCCAGGCCCATAGGGAAGGCCGAAAAACTGCGCATCCTTGTCCAGTTGCAGGTAGAGCACCGCCATGCGCCGGGATGTGAGCAGCGTCCGCGCCTGGCCCAGGGCGAAACCCAGGCTCGCCCCGCCATCGCGAACCGCATCGGTGAATATTTCCTGCACAAGCCCACCGGGCAGACGCGGAAACACCCCTTCGGTCACCTCAAAAGAGCGTGCCCGCAGCTCGGCAAGGGCCGGTTTGCGCTCGATATCGGCAATGACATTGCGCAGCGCGGCAAGGCGCTGTTGTGTATTGGGGGCCTGCATGGAGCGACCAGCTACGTGAACAAAGAGAGAACATTTAGACTCCGAATCTGGCGAGAGTCGAGTCCCTTTTGCGCTGCCTTGGTGTGGCCGCGCTGCATCAGCGCCCTCAAGACCGCGTGAGCAGCGCACGAACCCCATTGAGCCGCCGCTGCTTATCGCTAAGTCTCGGAAGGCCTGCCTCCCGGCGTGCACCCACCCGTTCTGTTCGACCCCGACAAAGGCTCAACCCCCATGTTCGAGGCCCTGACCCGCTTTTTCGGAAAATCCGAGGCGCCGGCCGATCTGCACGACCCCAAGCTGGCCGTGGCGGCCCTGCTCGTCCACCTTGCGGCCGTCGATGGGTCCATGCAGGAGAGCGAGCGCCAGGCCATTCGCGGCGCGCTGATGGACCACTACGACCTCGACGAGGCCTCTGTCGACAAGCTCGTGCGCGAGGCCCAGAAGCGGGACGCGGAATCGGTCGATTTCTACAAGTTTACCAGTGGCTTGACCCAGCTCGACATGGGCGACCGCATCGAGATCATCCGCATGATGTGGAGCGTGGTCTTTGCCGATCGCAAGAACCACGAACTGGAAGACAACATGGTCTGGCGCATTGCCGAGCTGATCGGGGTGTCGAGCCGCGATCGCACCATCCTGCGCAACCAGATTCGCGGCCGCGCCGAGGAAACCGAAGCCGAGGATCAGTAGGCCTCGAAGGCGCCGATAATCTCGACCTCGTCAGTGGCGCAGTCAAAATCCCCTGCCTTATCAGCGGCTTGGCGGGCCAGCTCATTGGCATTTTCATTGGCCAAAGCGTCGACATAGGCAATGTGGCAGCTATTGCCCTCGGCAATCTGGCTCACCACCAGAACCTGCCCGAAATCCTCGCCGGTTTCCGGATGGGCGGTGTGATAGCGCACGATGGTGGCGATCGGGAACCAGCGCCCGAGCGCATTGCTGAGTCGCCATTCAAGCTTCTCGCCCAGATGGTTGAACGGCGGAAGTGTCTGGAAACCCACGCTGTTTTCGTCCGCGTCGAAGCCATAGCTCAGCGAGAACCGAAGGTCTCCTTCCTGCACCAATAAGGGAAAACCCTTGTAGCCCGGACAGGACCAGGAGGCCCCGAAATCGTCGGCCTCGAGCACCAGGCACTGGTCGAGATCGAGGTCGGTATAGGCGCTGGTGAAGCCGGACTGCGCAAAAGCCGCGGACGGTGCCAGGGCCAGCAGCAGGACCCAATTTGCCAGCACACAGTTAACCTTTGCCATCACCACGCGCCTCCTTGCGCTAAACTGGCGTCATTCCACGATGATCCAGATCAATATGCCGCCATGATGATCATGCCAGAGTGCTGCACACAAGGAGAAGCGAACCCATGTTCAAGTCCATCCTCGTCGCCAGTGACGGTTCCGACCTCGCCAGCAAGGCGCTCGACGTCGCGCTCGAAACCGCCCGCCTCAATGGCGCCACCCTCCTCATCGTGACGGCCACCGATCCGGTGGCCACCGGCATTGGTTCGGGTGGCTTCGGCACCATCGATGCCGGCCCCATCGTGGCGCGGCTCGAAGAAGCCTATGCCGCCGAGGCCGCCGACCTTCTGGCCAAGGCCCGCCACCGGGCGCAGGAGGCAGGAATTGCGGCACAAACCCTGCACCTGCCGCGCCACCGCCCCGCCGACGGAATCCTGGAAGCGGCCGACGAAAAGGGCTGCGACCTCATCGTCATGGGCTCACATGGGCGGCGCGGGCTCAACCGCCTGCTGCTGGGCAGCCAGGCCGCCGAAGTGCTGGTGCGCGCCACGGTGCCGGTGCTGGTCGTCAAGTAACCGAACCGCCCCGGCGGTTTTGGTCCTTGCCTTTGGAGGGCTTTGTGGGCAGAACCTGCCCGCAGCACCCTCCCCTGCTGCAAGTGAACAAAGCCATGAATATCGACGCGATCCCCACCGGCAAGAACCCGCCCGACGAGCTCAACGTCATCATCGAAGTGCCGCTGGGCGGCGAGCCGATCAAGTATGAGATCGACAAGGAGAGCGGCGCGCTCTTCGTCGACCGCTTCCTCTATACGCCGATGCGCTACCCCGGGAACTACGGCTTCGTCCCCCACACCCTGTGCGGCGACGGCGACCCGCTTGACGTCATCGTCATGAACTCGCGCCCGCTGGTGCCCGGCGCCGTGGTGCGCTCGCGGCCCGTCGGCGTGCTGTTCATGGAAGACGACGGCGGCCAGGACGAAAAGATCATCGCCGTGCCGGTGAGCAAGCTCACCCGCATGTATGACAATATCCAGGATATCGGCGACATGCCGGAAATCCAGCTCGAGCGCGTGAAGCACTTCTTCACCCACTACAAGGATCTCGAGCCGGGCAAATGGGCCCGCATCGACCGCATCGGCGGTCTCGAGGAAGCCCGCAAGGTGATCCTCGAAAGCATCGAAACGGCCAGGAAGGCCTGATCGAAAAATCAAAAGGGCGGCCTCAGGGTCGCCCTTCTTTGTTTGAAGCTAGAACAGGCTCACCCCTTCGCCGGCCCGGATGCGATCCATGAGCGCCTTGCACCCGTCGGACAAGGATTGGTAGTTCTGGTCGAGACAGGCCTGCATGGCATCGCCATAGCCGACCCCATCGCAATAGGCCTTGGCATCATCGCCGCAGACCCGCGACAATTCCCAGACCGATACGGCCATGACCTGGCCCGTGGCCAGCAGCGTGAGGCCTGCAATCCAACCCAGTCGACGCATGTCTGATGCTCCCCTTTTGGTGACGTGTCGCCATGCTCGAATACGTCCGATCGCCAATGCCGGTTCACCTCCCATCTTGCCATCCTGTCACGGCGCGGGCTCTATGCCGCCATGACCCTGCCCACGCCCTATGACGGCTCCTCGCCGCTTTTCCGCATCGGCACGAAACCGCTCGACCCGCAGGACTGGCTCGAACCCGACGCGGCCATGGCCGGGCAACTGGCCGAAAAGGCGCGGCTATCTGCCGAGCGGCTGCAGGCCGTGTTTGCCGAATTGCCGGAGAGCCGGGCGGCGCAGGCGGAGCTGCTGGCACTTCTGGCTGGTCATCTGCCGGCGCGATTTCCGGAGCTATGGCAGCATAGCAAGGCCGGAATGCTGGTGGCTCCAACCGGCGAGACCGTGCCGCTCGACGGAGTGGGCAGCCCGCTGCTGACGGCGGCAAGGCTGGTGCAGGACGATCTGCTCCTCCTCCAGCGCGATGACGCGGGCTGGCGGCTGGTGGCCGGCAGCCTTTGTTTCCCCTCGTCCTGGGTCTTGTCCGAAAAGATGGGCAAGGTTCTCGCGGATATTCATGCCCCGGTGCCCGGCTTCGGTCCCGGCACGCGGCAGGCCGAAATCATGGCCCGCATGTTCGACGCCATGCGGCCGGAAACCCCGATGATCCGCTGGAATTTTTCGCTCTATGGCGATGACAGGCTGTTCCACCCCGACGTGTCGGGGCCGGAAGAGCGGCGCTTCGGCAGTGGCGAGCGTGCCGACAAGGTGTTTCTGCGGGTCGAGCGGCAGACCCTGCGCAAACTGCCCGAGACCGGGGCGATTGCGTTTTCCATTCGCATTTCGGTTGATCAGCTGGAGCGGCTGGAGGCGCATGACGAAGGGGCCGCGATTGCGGCCTCGCTGATAGAACAGATCGAGGCGCTGACGCCGGAGCAGCTCGCCTATAAGGGGCTGACGCGGGAGAAAGACAGGGTGGTGAAGAGGCTGGGTGAGATTGCCCTCGATGGCAAGGCATTCGCCGGTGTAACTCCTCCCCCTTGACGGGGGAGGTTGGGTGGGGGTGCGCAACGCGCTGGTGCCCCGAAGCGGACACCCTGCACACGAGCCCCCCCACCCAGCTCTGCTACGGCCTTCGGCCAAGCGCCGCTACCCTCCCCGCAAGGGGGGGGAGGCGCAGGAACCAGGGCACCCGTGCACTAGGCCTTCTTCCGATAAACCTGCACCACATTGCCCTTGGGCGTCACGTCGCAGCGGACCAGCTCCAGCCGCGTGGTCGGATCGCCGGGCTCGAAGAGATGCCGCCCTTCGCCGGCAACGACCGGATGGGTGATGAGCGAGAGCTCGTCCATCAACCCGGCAAAGAGCAATTGCCGCACCAGCGAAATGCCGCCCATCACGGCGATCTCTCCGCCCGTCTGCGATTTCAGGTTGCGCACGAAATCGACAACGTCGCCCGCGATCAGCGATGAATTGGACCATTTGGCCATGTCGGCCTGGCTCAGCGTTTCGGATGCGACATGCTTGGGCACGGCATTGATGAACTGGGCAAAATCCATGTCCTGCTCGGCCACGGGCCAATAGCCCGCCCATTCCGACCAGCCCACCCGGCCCATGAGCACAGTGTCGACCCGTTCCTGCACCCCGGTCAGCATTTCCCCGAGCTGGTCGTCAAAGCTGTCGAACTGGAACTTGAACGGGTCCTGCACCACGCCATCGACGGAATGAAAAAGCCCGGCTGTCACTTTACGCATCTGCTTGTTTCCCTCTGGTTCCGGGC
>CAMLKN010000035.1 GCA_946480655.1 uncultured Devosia sp.
GTGCCCATGATTTCCGGCCGTGGCCTCGGTCATACCGGGGGCACGCTCGACAAGTTCGACTCAATCCCCGGCTACCAGACCCAGCCCGACAACACGCTTTTCCGCAAGGTGGTGAAAGAGGCCGGCTGCGCCATCATCGGCCAGACCGCCGATCTGGCTCCCGCCGACAAGACGCTCTATGCCATTCGCGATGTCACCGGAACGGTCGAATCCATCGCCCTCATCACCGCTTCGATCCTCTCGAAAAAGCTGGCCGCCGGTCTTGATGTGTTGATCCTTGACGTCAAGACCGGCACCGGCGCCTTCATGCCCACGCTGGAGCAATCCCGCTCTCTCGCCGAAAGCCTCGTTACCGTGGCCAATGGCGCGGGCCTGAAGACCGGCGCGCTGATCACCGACATGAATGAGCCGCTGGCCTCCGCGGCAGGCAATGGGCTCGAAGTGCGCAATGCCGTGGACTTCCTTACCGGCAAGCACCAGGACGCCCGCCTGCGGGAGGTCACCTTGGCCCTCTGCGCCGAAATCGCGCTGCTGACCGGCAAGGCGGCGACGCCGGACGCCGCACGCGGCTTGGTCGACAACGCCCTCGATTCCGGCCGCGCCACAGAGCATTTCTCGAAAATGGTCACGGCGCTCGGCGGGCCCGCCGACTTTATTGACAACATGGACAGTCACCTCGCCCCCGCGCCCATCATCCGCGATGTCTTCGCGGAGGGGCATGGGATCATTTCGTCCATCGACACGCGCGGCGTCGGCATGGCTGTGGTGGCCCTCGGCGGCGGCCGCGCCACCCCCACGGACAAGATCGACCACCGCGTCGGCTTCGACCGCCTGGCGCCGCTCGGCGCCGCGGCCGACAGCCAGACCCCCATCGCCCGCATTCACGCTGCCGACGAGGCGAGCGCCGCCGATGCCGAAGCCCGGCTCCGGCGCGCCTATGGCCTTGGCGGCACTGTGCCGAGCAATCCGCTGATCGCCGGCCGCATCGAGCCCAAGGAGTAGTCCATGCCCCGCGCCATTGTCTGCCTGCTCGACAGCGTCGGGATCGGCGGCGCTCCCGATGCCGCCGCCTATGGCGATGAAGGTTCGAACACGGTCGGCCACATCGCCGAATGGGCCGCCGCCGGCAAGGCGGATCGCGACGGGCTGCGCACCGGCCCGCTCCACGTGCCCAACATGGACGCCATGGGCCTCGGCGCCGCCATAAAACTCTCGACCGGCATCCTCCCGCCCAATCTCTCGGCCACGCCGAAGGGCGGCCGCTTTGGCGTCGGGCGGGAGGTGTCGAAGGGCAAGGATACGCCCTCTGGGCACTGGGAAATTGCCGGCGTGCCGGTGCCTTTTGAGTGGGGATATTTTCCGCAGACCCAGCCGACTTTCCCGCCGGAGCTCATTGCCGAGTTCTTGAAGCGAACCGGGCTGCCGGGCATTCTCGGCAACAAGCACGCTTCGGGTACGACGGTCATCGCGGAACTGGGCGAGGAACACATCCGCACCGGCATGCCCATCTGCTATACGTCCATCGACTCGGTGTTCCAGATTGCCGCCCACGAGACCCATTTCGGGCTCGAGAGGCTCTACGACATCTGCAAAATCGCGTTCGAGCTGACCGCGCCGCTGAAGATTGGCCGCGTCATCGCCCGGCCATTCATCGGTGAAACCGCCGAGACCTTCAAGCGCACGGGCAATCGCCGCGACTTCGCCATTTCCCCGCCCGAGCCGACCCTGCTCGACCGCAATGCGGCGGCCGGCAACCAGGTCTATGCCATCGGCAAGATTTCCGACATCTATGCCGGCTCCGGCGTCACCCACAAGCTCAAGGGAACGGGCATTCCGCAGCTCTTCGAC
Source organism: uncultured Devosia sp. (assembly GCA_946480655.1). The sequence continues at coordinate 1,849 of CAMLKN010000035.1, forward strand.
AAGACGCTCGAAGCCCTGGACATGGCCGCCGACCGCGCCTTCATCATGACCAATTTCGTCGATTTCGACAGCGAATACGGTCACCGCCGCGACGTGCCCGGCTATGCCGCTGCCCTTGAGCAATTTGACGCGCGCCTCCCCGAACTGATCGCCAGGCTGCGTCATGACGATCTCCTGGTGCTTACCGCCGACCATGGCAATGATCCAACCTGGCCGGGCACCGATCACACGCGCGAACAGGTGCCGATCCTGGTCTTTTCCCCAGCCCTGCCCATGGGAGAGATTGGCATTCGCCCCACCTTCGCTGATATAGGAGAAAGCATCGCCGCATGGCTGGGCCTGCCCCCGGGCCGCCATGGCAAGTCTTTCCTGTAACGCAAGCAAATAGAGGTGTTTCGATGAGCAGAACCGAAGGCAATGTGACGGTCATCGATCACCCGCTGATCCAGCACAAGCTGACGATCATGCGCAACAAGGAGACCTCCATTGCCGGGTTCCGGCGGCTCCTGCGCGAAATCGCGCACCTGATGTGCTATGAGGTCACCCGCGACCTCGAGCTGGAAATGATCCCCATCGAAACGCCGATGGCGCAGATGGAGAGCCCGTCCATCAAGGGCAAGAAGCTGGTCTTCGCCTCCATCCTGCGTGCTGGTAATGGCTTGCTCGACGGCATGCTCGACCTCGTCCCGGCCGCCCGCGTCGCCCATATCGGCATCTATCGCGACCACGAGACGCTCGAGCCGGTCGAATACTACTTCAAGGCGCCAAGCCAGCTCGACGACCGCCTGATCATCGTTGTCGACCCCATGCTGGCGACCGGCAATTCGGCCACCGCTGCCATCGAAAAGCTCAAGGAACGCGGCGCCAACAATATCCGCTTCCTGTGCCTCTTGGCCGCGCCCGAAGGCATCCGCAATTTTTCCGCCGCCCATCCGGACGTGCCGGTCTTCACCGCCTCGATCGACAGCCATCTCAACGAGAAGGGCTATATCGTCCCGGGTCTGGGTGACGCCGGCGACCGCATGTACGGGACGAAGTGACGGTCCTCACGCGCTAGACGCGCTCCGGACGGGGCGCGCGACGCGCGAGGTCCCCGCTGCGCTCGTCCAAATGCTGCCCCTACACCTCTCCCTTTGGGGGAGAGGTCGCCGCGTAGTGGCGGGTGAGGGGGCCTTTCCAGGCAGCAGATGCGAGGTTTACTCCGCCTTGAGCGGCAGGCCCAGGGCGATCAGGTCGGCGCGCAGATGCACCGGGTCCTTGAAGTGGATGCCCTTCATGCCGAACTTTCGGGCCGCCACGATATTGGGCTCGCTGTCATCGATGAAGACACAGGCATCCGGCGCGAGGCCATAGCGCTCGCAGAACACCCGATAGAGCCGCGGATCGGGCTTGACCAGGCCTTCAAGGCCCGACACCACCACGCCGTCGAACTTTTCGAGGAACGGCCATTCGCCGAGGCAGCTCACCCATTTCTCCCATGAGAAATTGGTGATGGCGAAGGTGGGGATGTCCTGCTCGATCAGCTCGTTGTGGATATCCAGCGTGCCCTGGATGAACCCGCCGACGGTCTCCTTCCAGCGCGTGTCGAAGGCCTGGATCTCGCGCCAGTATTTGGGGAAGCGGGTGATGAGCTTGGCTACGCCCTCGGCATAGATTTCACCCGCGTCGAATTCGAGGTTCCAGTCCCCCGTGCAGATGGTCTGATGGAACCAGAGCGCATCCTCTTCCGTCTCGAAGAGCTTGCGGAACAGGTACATCGGGTTCCAGTCGACGAAGACGCCGCCCAGGTCGAAGACGGGGATGATGGTATCGTGCTCGTGCATGCGGGCTTCCGGGGCGTGAAGAATTGTGCCGGGCTTGTGCCACGCCCCTTGGCGACCCGCAAGCCGCCATCAGTTGAGCGTGATGTCTTCCCCGAAGCGCGGCATGAAGTAGCTGGACCGATAGAGATCGATCGGCTGGTTGATGATGATGCCAAGAAGCGGTGTGTAGGAATAGGAGGCTTCGGCAGCGATCACCATGCGGTCGAGCGATATGGCAACCATTTCTGCGGGCAGCGGGTATTCGTCGCCCACGGTGTGGGGTGTCGTCGCCGAATAGACGCCATTGAGGTATTGGCGCGTCCACACCACGGTGGTCGTGCCATCCGCAGCCACGTCCACGGCGGTCACCACCTGCAGGACGTCCGTCGGGGAATAGGGTGTCATGATGCCGCTGGCGGCCCGGAAATAGTCCTGCAGCTGGCTCGCCGAAATCGTCTCATCGGCCCGCGCCACCAGGTCACCCACTGCGCCCGCCACCGACTGCACCTTGCGGTCCATGGTGATCAGCGTGCTGGCCTCCAGCGTGCCCAGATAGACGACCAGCATGACCGGAAGGATGAGCGCGAATTCGACGGCGGCGGCACCCTTCTCCGCAAGCGTCAGGCGCGCGACAGCCCTGAGGACCCAGTGCAGCCTCGCTCTCATGAGAAGGGCTCGTTCTGGAATACGGTGGCCGATCCCATGAGACGCCGCCCGTCAGCCATGTTGGAAAGGCCCAGCGGCCCGAGTTGAACCATGATGGGATAGCGGTAATAGACCTGCACCAGCACGACTGATCGGCCGGCGCCCGGCGTCCAGCCTTCGCTGTCGGACCATTCACAGGGCGCAAAGCACGGGGAGGGCAGGGGTGGCGCCACGGTGGCGGACTGGAAATTGGTGACCACGTTCACCCGCACATGCAGGCCCGCACAATCGGGGAACAGGCCATAGAGCCGATTGCACACGTCGGCCCGGAACTGTTCGAGGGTCATGCCATCCCCCTGTGCCTGCCCGGTGCGGATGGCGCGCGAGGCATCGTGCACCGCACTTTCGAGCACCTGCGAGGCGAGGAAGATCACCGAAGTCTGGAGAATGGCGCCGATAATGGCAAAGAAGGGAAAGGCCAGGACGCCAAATTCGATCGCCGTCACGGCGCTTTCGTCGCGCAGGAAACGGCGGCCCTTGCGGCCCAGCTCTTCCACAATTCCGAACACGGACTGGCAGACCCCCGAAATACTTCGGGGCCAAGCCTATGGGCTTACCCTAACCCAAAGGTTAGTTTGTCCCGCAAAAAGCGAGCGCCACGCCCGGGTGGTTAACAGGGGACTAACGCCGGTCTGGCGTTGACCGGGATTGTTCCAGCATCAGGCTGCGATGCCGCTCAGTTGGCTCCAGACTGCACCAGTTGCGAGGATGCCAGTGCCTGCGTCGAGAAGCCGGTATCATCGCCCATCATCACCACGGGCTGGCAAACCGGGGCGCAGGCCAGGGTCGTGCGGCTCTGCCCCTGATAGACGGTCATCACGCCGGCTGTCATCTGCACCACCTCGATCAAGGTATCCGCCACCGGCTCCCCGCGGCTGTCCAGCACGATCAGATTGGTCTGGCCATAGCTCTTGCCGGTCAGGATCAGGGTCTGGGGGTCCTGGATGGTGACATCGGCGACGCCCGGATTGCCCACGATGACCGTGGCCGCCGGAGCGCTGATGCGCAGCACCCGCGCCATGTTCACATTGACGCTGATGGGAGCGCCATCCTGGGCCATGGCGGGCATCGGCCCGGCAAGGGTCGTGGCAAGCAACAGGGCAAGGGCGGCAAGTCGGGCCATGACGATAATCCGGGGTACTGATACGCTCCCTCTAGGTTCCCCCGGAATGGTAAATACTTGGCAAACGACCCGAGGATTGCCTGTCCGGAGCGCCAGGCAGTCAAGGGTATACTATAGGCGAGTGCTGGTTCTCCGTCCTCTTGCTCCCAACAGGAGTTGAGATGTCGTTTCGCGCCAATCTTGCGTCAAATCCATTGCTTAAACCTTTATCTACTTTTGTAACCTGTTGATAGGCAAGAACAATACGTCCGACGACTGTGGTCCGGCAGGCGCGCCGATTAACGCTATTTCAACCTGTGACCGGTAGCGTTGAGCCATGTTCGATGTGTGACGTGGTCCGACGCTGCAGTCACTCGAGGACGTGTAAAAAGGAGCCTGGGAATGAAAATTTTCGCACGTTTCGCGCAGGATGAGTCGGGCGCGACTGCAATCGAGTACGGCCTGATCGCCGCACTTATCTCTGTTGGTATCATCCTTGCTGCCACCGCTCTCGGTAACAGCCTTGGTGACCTGTTCAACGGTATCTCTGATACCCTTGAAAACAATATGCCGTAAGCGTTCCGGATCATCGGAAACTGGGAAGGGAAGGTCGTCAAGGCCTTCCCTTTCCGCTTTTTTAAGCCCCGCTTGCTAGGCTCACCCTGACGTCGATCGTTCCGGGGATTGTCCTATGCCCAACCTCGCCCTCCTGTTCTTCCCGCTGGCCATGGCGTTCGCGGCCTCGTCCGATCTGCTCACCATGCGCATCTCCAACAAGCTGGTCCTGCTTCTGGCAGCTGGCTTCGTCGCTGTGGCGCTGCTGGTCGAAATGCCGCTGCAGCAGTTTGCCATGCATGTTCTGTGTGCCTTCGTCGTGCTTGTTGTGGCGTTTGTGTTCTTCGCCCTGCGATGGATCGGTGGCGGCGATGCCAAGCTGGCGGCAGCGACCACGCTCTGGTTGGGCTTCGGCCTCACCCTGCCATACCTTGCCTATACGGCGCTGCTGGGTGGCGTACTGACCCTGGCCATCCTCTTCCTGCGGCGCATACCGATGTCGCCCGGCCTCGCATCGCTGCCGTGGCTGACGCGCCTGCATGATCCCAAGCAGGGCGTTCCTTATGGTATCGCCATGGCCGTGGCGGGCCTGCTCACCTATTCGAACACCGCCATTTTCGAGCGCCTCACCACCTGACCGAACCATCCCGAATTTGTCATGAGCACGCGCGAAGACTTCGCGCGTGCTTTCTGTCGTTGGTGGGCGGCCGATTGCAAAACGCAAGCATTCATAACTCGTTAACGCCTTTTGCAAAGGTCCGATTAACTAAACCTTGACCCTTTGCTTCCATAGTCCTGCCTGTGGAATTGGGCGCGTTATGCCCTGTGCAACCGGAGTGGGTCATGAGACCGGCGCGTATTATCCTGTTGTTGGTAGCCTTGGTGGCCGGGTCGCTCGCAGCGTTTCTGGTGACGCGCGGCAGCCGTGCGCCGGCCCCCACCACCGAGGTTGTCACGCAGGTGGTTGAAGAGGCCAAGGCGCAGATCCTGGTTGCGAAGACCCCGATCGGGGTTGGGGAGCGGCTGAACAGCGAACGCCTCGAGTGGCAGGACTGGCCGGAAGGCGCGCTGCGTCCTGAATATGTCACCATTGCCGCCATGCCGGACGCGCCCGCCCAGTTGACCGGCGCCGTGGCGCGGTTCGAGATCTTTCCCGGCGAGCCGATCCGGGAAGCCAAGCTGGTCCGTGCCGACCAGGGCTATCTCTCGGCTGTTCTCTCGCCCGGCAAGCGCGGCGTGTCGGTCACGGTCACCGCGGCCTCCAGCGCCGGCGGTTTTGTCGTCCCCAACGATCATGTCGACGTCCTGCTCACCACCTCCTCGGCGGTTGGACAGCGCTCCGAAGTCATCCTCTCCAATGTGCGTGTCCTGGCCATCGGCAAACGGCTCGGGGAAATGGGCGTCACCGGCGGCGACGAAAGCGGCACGGCCGAAAGCCCCACGCCCACCACATTCGATAATTCCACCATCGCCACGCTGGAACTCGATCCAGCCCAGGCCGAGACCCTCGTCAATGCCTCGACCCGCGGCCAGCTGAGCCTCACCCTGCGCTCGGTGGCTGATTTCAACCGCACCGATGCCGGTCCGGCGACCGCCAACCAGGCCGTCCGTCTCATCCGCTACGGCAAGGAACAGAGCGTCATGGCGGGGTCTTCAACCACGGACGTCGCCCAAGACTCCACCAGTGTGATGGGCGCGTCCGACAATCAAAGCCCGGTGGCGCCCGAAGCGCCCCAGGTCCTGCCGCAATAGGGGCCAGACCATGCTGAATTACGCCTCCACCAAAGCGCCCCGCCCTTGGACCCGCACCCTGCTGGCGGCCGGGCTCGCCACCCTGACACTTGCCTCCGCTGGCCTGTCCCCGGCCGCGGCGCAGACGCAGGCGCAGCTCACCATTGCCGGCAATGCCTATGGGGCCGTGCGCAAGGTCGAAGTGGAAATGAACAAGTCCATGATCGTCGACCTGCCGGCCGGCGTCGCGGAGGTGGTCGTTTCCCAGCCCAACATCGCCGCGGCCATCATGCGCAGCCGCACACGGGCCATCATCCAGGGGCTGGAAGAGGGCGCGACCAACATCATCTTCATCGACGATGCCGGCCGCACCATCAGCGTGCTCGATGTCGACATCATCCTGCCGCCGCTCCAGGTGGGTCGCGCCCTCGAAGCGACCCTGGCGCGCGTCATTCCGGGCTCCAACATCAAGGTTGAGACCCTCACCAACAATTCGGTCAACGACAAGATCTACTTCGTCCTGACCGGCACGGTTCTGTCGGCCGAGGACAAGGCCAACGCCGAAGCCATGGCCAATGCCATTGCCGACAGCGAGGGTGAAGGCAGCCTTATCCAGGTCATCGGTTCCCAGCAGGTCATGCTGCAGGTCACCGTTGCCGAAATCCGTCGCGACATTGCCAGCCAGCTTGGTATCAACCTGTCCGGCACGGCCACGATCGGCGATATCTCGGCTAGCTTCAATGGACCGACGGCACCCGCAAATCATGGTGTCGACGTGGGTTGGGCCAATGCGGACGTTCAGATCAATGCCGCAATTCGAGCCCTACAGGAGCGCGGCGCGGCGCGGACCCTTGCTCAGCCGACATTGACGGCAATGTCCGGCAACGAAGCCGATTTCCTTGTCGGCGGCGAAATCCGGTACCAGACCGGTGTCGATCCCAATACCGGCACGCCGATCTACGCCTTGCGGGACTATGGCATCGGTCTGAATTTCACGCCCACCGTGCGGCGGAACGGAGCCATTGCCCTGCAGATGGAAACCGAGGTTTCCGAGCCGATATCCGATCTCACCCTGGCCACGCGCAGGGCATCGACAACGGTGGAACTTCCGCCCGGCATGACCCTGGCCATCGGCGGGCTTCTTGACGAGCGCACCAGCCGTTCCGTCGATCAGATCCCGGGCCTGGGAGACATCCCGATCCTGGGCGCGCTCTTCCGTTCGACAGCCTATCAAACCCAGCAGACCGAACTGGTAATCCTGGTGACGCCTTATCTGGTCTCCCCGTCGCCAGCCAATGCCATTGCTCTGCCCACAGACACCAGCAACATCACCAATGATGCCGAGGCCTTCTTCCTTGGCGCTCTCGAAAAGCGGTACGGCGTGGGCGCCACGGGCGAATTCCGGGCAGGGTTCTCCGGCTCCGTCGGTTTCGTGCTGGATTGATCGCGAAGAGGTATAGGTCATGAGTTTCCTCACCCAAGACAAGCCCCAGCCGGTCGAAGAGCCAGCCGCCGAAATCGCCTCCGGCGCGCGCCTGGTGCCGCGTATCACCATCCAGGCCTTCTGCGAGCATTCCCAGACGGCCCAGTTGGTTGAAAGCGCCATGCATGACCGACGTATGTCCAAGGTGGCCCTGACCACCCACAACGGTGGCATCGACGGTGCGGTCGAGACCTACAAGTCCAACCCGACGCCCAATCTCATCATGGTCGAGACCACGCTCTCGCCCTCCGAGATTCCCCAGAGCCTTGAGCGCCTCGCCGAGGTTTGCGATGCCTCGACCCGCGTCATCGTGCTGGGTCATGTCAATGACGTGCTGCTCTATCGCGAGCTGATCCGCTCGGGCATTTCCGAATATATCGTGCTGCCCGCCACCTCCGCCGAGATCGTTACCGCGATCACCGAGCTCTATGCCGCCGAGGGCGCCGCCCCGATCGGGCGCACGGTGGGCTTCATCTCGGCCAAGGGTGGCGCCGGCAGTTCCACCATTGCCCACAATGTCGCCTGGTCCATCGCCACCGGTCTCCGGCAGGATTGCCTCATCGTCGACATGGACCTCGCCTTCGGCACCGCCGGCCTCAACTTCAACCAGGATCCGCCGCATGGCCTCGCCGATGCGGTGCTCGCCAACCAGAAGGTCGACCAGACCATGCTGGACCGGCTGATGAGCAAGGCGGCCAACCATATCAACCTGCTGACGGCCCCGGCCGTCCTCGACCGTACCTGGGATTTCGAGGAGCGCGAATTCGAGGGGATCATCGAGATCTGCCAGAAGAGCGTGCCGGTCATCGTGCTCGACATTCCTCACGCCTGGAATGCCTGGACGCGCCAGACCCTGGCCTCGATCGACGATGTCGTCATCGTCGCCGAACCGGACCTGGCCAATCTGCGCAATGCCAAGAACCTGGCCGATGCCATCAAGACGCTGCGGCCCACCGACAATGCGCCCAAGCTGGTGATCAACAAGCATGGCGTGCCGCGCCGGCCCGAAATCGGTGCCGGGGAGTTTGCCTCCTCGGTCGAATGCAGTCTGATCGGCCAGATCGGCTTTGACGCGGCCCTCTTCGGCACGGCGGCCAATAACGGCCAGATGATTGCCGAGGTGGCGGCCAACAACAAGGTCAACGACGTGTTTTCGTCCATCGGCATGCAGGTCACCGGCCGGCAGGCCAGCCATGGCGGCGGCAAGGCGACGAGCCTGCTCAAGCTGCCGTCTCTGTTCAAGAAGCGGGCTTAAAGACCGGGAACGTAGGGTTTAGATGTTTGGCAAGCGCACCACATTCGGCGGCAATACTCCGGGACTGAGCGAGGCCCCGCGCCCGGTCGCCAGCCCGCCGCCGGCGGCCGCGCCTGCACCCCCGCAGCGCCGCGCCAGCGATGGTGACGGCATGGGCGCTCGCATGCGCACCACCGACGAGGTGCTCGACGTCCGCGCCCCCGCCGATGCGCAGCGCGCCAAGGAATATTTCCAGACCAAGTCGGCCATCTTCAACGCGCTGATCGACTCGATCGACTTGAGCCAGCTCGCCACCATGGAGAGCCAGGCGGCGCGCGAGGAAATCCGCGACATCGTCGCCGAGATCATCGCGCTCAAATCCATCGTCATGTCCATTTCCGAGCAGGAAGACCTGCTCGAGGACATCTGTAACGACGTGCTCGGCTATGGTCCGCTCGAGCCGCTGCTGGCCCGCGACGACATCGCCGACATCATGGTGAACGGGTCGCAGAAGTGCTACATTGAAGTCGGTGGCAAGGTGCGCCTCACCAATGTGCGCTTCCGCGATGATGCGCATCTGATGAATGTCTGCCAGCGCATCGTGTCCCAGGTCGGACGCCGCGTGGACGAAGGCTCGCCCATCTGCGACGCCCGTCTGCCAGATGGTTCCCGCGTCAACGTCATCGCCCCGCCGCTGGCCATCGACGGCGCCGCGCTCACCATCCGTAAGTTCAAGAAGGACAAGCTGACCCTCCAGCAGCTGGTCAAGTACAATTCCATCTCGCCCGAAGGCGCCGAAGTGCTGCGCATCCTGGGCCGCGTGCGGGCCAATGTGCTGATCTCGGGCGGTACCGGCTCGGGCAAGACCACGCTGCTCAACTGTTTGACCGCCTTCATCGAGAAGGACGAGCGCGTCATCACCTGCGAAGACTCGGCCGAACTTCAGCTCCAGCAGCCCCATGTGGTGCGTCTCGAAACCCGCCCGCCCAACCTCGAGGGCGAGGGCGAGATCACCATGCGCGATCTCATCAAGAACTGCCTGCGTATGCGCCCCGAACGCATCATCGTCGGCGAAGTCCGCGGCCCGGAGGCCTTCGACCTCCTCCAGGCCATGAATACCGGCCACGATGGCTCGATGGGCACGCTGCACGCCAACAGCCCGCGCGAGGCCCTGAGCCGTCTCGAATCCATGATCACCATGGGCGGTTACGCCCTGCCCAGCCGCACCATCCGCGAAATGATCGTCTCGTCGATCGACGTCATCGTCCAGGCCGCCCGCCTGCGCGACGGCTCGCGTCGCATCACCCACATTTCCGAAGTGCTTGGCATGGAAGGCGATGTCATCGTCACCCAGGACGTGTTCGTCTATGACATCCTGGGCGAAGACGCCAATGGCATGCTGCTCGGCAAGCACCGCTCGACTGGCATCACCAAGCCGCAGTTCACCGAGCGCGCCCGCTATTTCAACGAGGAAGCCAATCTCGTCGAGGCGCTCGAAAAGGCCAATACCGAGCAGCACGAGATTCTGGGGCGCTGAGCATGACCACCATCCTGCTCCTGGTTCTGTTTGTCGTCACCATCGGCGCCGCCGGCTTTGCGCTGGTGCCGTCGGCTCTGGGCAACAAGCGGGCCGAGGCCCGCATGAAGGCCTTTCAGGGCGACATCCGCGCCAACCGGCAGAACGCCGATGCCAGCCGCGTCCGCGAAACCCGCCGCAAGAGCGTGCAGCAGGCCCTCAAATCCCAGACTGACGAGATCAATGCCAGGAAGCGCCTGACCCTCGACAAACTGATCTTCCAGGCTGGCATGACCATCAAGCCGGCGACCTTCATCCGCAACAGCGCCATTTTCGGCGCCGGTCTGTTCGTGGTCCTGTTCATCGCCCAGGTGCCGTTCTATTTCGCCGCCATCTTCGCCGTGGCCGGCGCCTACCTGCTGCCGCGCATGTATGTGTCGCACAAGCGCAAGCGCTACCAGGACAGGTATCTCGACGAATTGCCCAATGCCATCGAGGCCATTGTGCGCGGCGTCAAGACCGGCCTGCCGCTCAACGATTCCATGCGCGTCGTCGCCAAGGACACCAAGGAGCCGGTCAAATCCGAATTTGCCCGCGTGCTCGACCAGCAGAGCTTCGGCTTTTCCATGACCGAGGCGGTGCAGATCCTGCTCGAGCGCGTGCCGCTGCCCGAAGTCAACTTCTTCGTCGTGGTGATTTCCGTGCAGCAACAGGCCGGCGGCAATCTCTCCGAAGCGCTCGGCAACCTCGCCCGCGTGCTGCGTAACCGCAAGAAGATGAAGGCCAAGGTCAAGGCCATGAGCTCGGAAGCCAAGGCCTCTGCGGGCATTATCGGTTCGCTGCCGATCGTGGTGGCCGTTCTGGTCTCGCTGGTTTCGCCCAGCTATCTGATCCCGCTCTTCGCCACGCCCGTGGGCAATGTGTGCCTGGGCGTCGGCGTGGTCATGATGGCGGCCGGCGTCTTCGTCATGAACCGCATGGTTCAGTTCGAGATCTAGGGCAGGGGGCATCATGAACATTGTCGAACTGCTCACCCAACGGGACTTCCTCATCGCCGTCCTGGCCGCCGTCTCGGCGGCTGCCGTCGTCTTCACCTTCGGCTCGACGCTGATCGTCAAGCAGGAGATGAAGGGTCGCATCAAGCGTGTTGCGGTCGAGCGCGACCGCATGCGGGCAGAGGAAATGGCGCGCTTGCGCGGTGGCAATGCCAATCCCGACGGGCGCACCTCGATCCGGCGCGGCACCGAAGCCAAGTCCTACATGAAGCGGGCCGTGGAACGTTTCGACCTCAAGAAAGCGTTCCAGGACGATACGACAGTGGACAAGTTGGCCATGGCGGGCCTGCGCGGGCAGGGGGAACTGACCAAGTTCCTGTTCCAGCGTCTCGCCTATCCGGTCGCCATCTTTGCGGTTGCCGCGGTTTATCTGCTCATCCTTGCGCCGGGCGAGCGGCCGGTCTATCTCAACCTCGTCTATGCCATCGGCGCGGGCCTCTTGGGCGCCTATCTGCCCGTCATCCTCCTTAGCAACAAGACGCAGAAGCGCCAGGCGTCCATCCGCCGCTCATGGCCCGATTGCCTCGACTTGCTGCTGCTCTGCGTCGAGGCCGGCATGTCGATGGAACACGCCTTCAAGCGCGTCGCCAAGGAAATCGGGGCGCAGTCGGCCGAGCTGGCCGAGGAACTGACGCTCACCACTGCCGAACTGAGCTTCCTCGAAGATCGCACCCGCGCCTATGACAATCTGGGCAAGCGCACCGGTCTCGACAACGTCAAGTCGGTGATGACCGCCCTCATCCAGGCCGACCGCTACGGCACTTCCGTGGGCCAGGCGCTGCGCGTCATGGCCGAGGAAGGCCGCGAGGCCCGCATGATGGAAGCCGAAAAGAAGGCCGCCGCCCTGCCGCCCAAGCTGACCGTGCCGTTGATCGTCTTCTTCCTGCCGGTGCTGTTCATCGTCATCCTCTCGCCGGCCATGATCAAGGTCTTCTCGGGCTCCGTCGCCAGCACGGTGGGCGGCGGCTGAGG
>CAMLKN010000036.1 GCA_946480655.1 uncultured Devosia sp.
TCCCAGGAATGGGAACATATCGCGGCAGCGCTGAGCGAGGTGACGAAGCACTAGTGCGTGTCCCCATCGGGCTTGCGCTATCAGTGCGTCACCGGGCCGCCCTCGGACTTGATCCGAGGGCCATGCAGAACATCTGCTGACTGCCAGTTGAGGCCGGCCCTCGGGTCAGGCCCGAGGGCGGCATTGTGCTTGCGACGAGCTGGGCGCTTAGCGATTATCCACCTGGGCCCGCACCAGTTCCAGTCCGCGCCTGGTGATGCGGTAGGGTTTGCCTCCCTCCGACTTGATCGCCTTCTTCGCCTTGAGCTTGCTGAAGATGAGGGGTGTCAGGCCGCTCATCAGCCAGCCGTCGCGATTGAAGAATTCGAAATCGACGATCCTGCCGCGTTCATCCTTGATAGCGGCGATGCGGCCGCCCTGCGCGAGTGCGTGCAGCACCCGCTGTTCGTCCCGGGAAATATCCATGGAAATGTCTGAAGCCTGAATAGGCGGGCTGAAACCCGCGCGAACAAACTTGGCCGCGCCGCGCATCACGTGCGGGCGTCGTCCGGTTCATTCATGCCCCGTCGCGCTCGGACGGGGTCTCAGGCAATCTCGGACTGACTAGACATGTCGCCTGGTTATCGCATGGCCTTGGGTCGCGCCAGTGCGCGGCGGCCACAGGCTGGGGCCAAAGTATCGGCCATGGTTGACACGACTGTCGTTGGTCGCGCCAATGACTACGGCGCCAAGGGCAACAAACCAGACTGTCTGTGGCCAGACGGCGAGGCGCTCCATGGTGCCGCGGCCGAAGGGCAAGCCCCCCAGGGCGTGGCCCAGACCGGCGAGGAGGACAACCAAGCCCACAAACAGCGTCCAGCGTGCAAGACCAGGCGTGCGGGTCCAATGGCTTCGTGCCAGGAGAACGAAGCCAAGGCCCGGTGCAGCAATGGCGGTGACCGCTCCGATGATGTGCAGGAGCAAGTCGTCGTCCAGCGGATAGGCGCCCACGATCACCGCCCCGACACCGCCCAGCGCCAGCAGGGACAGGGCAACGGTGGTCAGGCGGTCCGGACGCCAGAGACTGCGGGTCAGCCAGACGCCCAGGATCACGAGGGCGCCGTGAACAACTATGCCGCTGTTGAACACGATATGCATCGGCGAACAGACGGGCTCCAGGCTGCCCGATGTGGGCACCTCGAAGACGCCGCAGGCCGATATGCCGAGAAGGCTGATGTCGTGGAGGAAGAGGTCGTGGCCGGGTGCGGCCATTTGCGCGACGACCTGCGCGAGGAAAAATTCTGCGCTCATCAGCCAGCAAAGGGCGCCAAGCCTGATCTGATCGCGCATTCCAGCCTCCCATCTCCAGCCACAATGTTCGGTGCGCCCAAGCGTTCCGCCAGCGAGGATGGTCCAGGTTGAAATCGTGCGGCGACCGGTGCAAACAAGCTTGCACCAATCCAGACCAGAACATCGGGGAAGACTTGTGACCGCCGCCAAACTGCCAGCAGAATGCACGACCAAGGATGATGTGCGGGCCGAGATCGACCGCATCGACCAGGCATTGCTGAACCTTTTCGCGGAGCGGCACGGCTATGTGACCCGCATGGCGGAGATCAAGACAGACCCCCACGAAGCCTTCGATCCGGTCCGGATCGAGGCGATCATCACGAAGGTGCGGGCCCGCAGTTTGGACCTTGATCTGGATGAAGATCAGGCCGAACTTATCTGGCGGACCCTGATCAATTGGAACATCAATTACGAGAAGGGCATCATCGCGGCGCGCAAGCGCGCCAAATAGGAGGCAGACATGCCGGGCATTCGGATACGCAAAGCGGAAATTACCGATGGCCCGCGCCTGGCTGACATAGCCTATCGCGCCTGGGAAACGGGCATTCTGCCCATCCTCACCGACAAGCCGGGCCTGCGGGATGCTGAGCGGCGGCGCCTGTCGCATGCCGTGGGCCATGGCTGGCGCCACACAATCGTGGCCGAGGTCGACGGCATCGTGGTGGGCTGGTGTTCGCGCGTCGCCGGGCGCAGCTATATTCCCTATCTCTTCGTCATGCCCGAAATGCAGGGGCATGGCATCGGCGCGACCTTGCTCGATCGCATGGAAGTCATGCTCGAACTGCAGGGCGCCGAACGCGTGCATCTGGAAACACCTGCGGACCATGTCCGCGCCGTGCGGTTTTATGAGCGGCAGGGCTACCGAATCCTGGCGCTGCGGCCCGATGGGCGCGACGGTCACGACCCGTTCGTGAGCGTGCATCTGGAAAAGCGCCTCAAGCCCTATGACGGGGAAATCGACGAGGACTGAGACAAGCCGGAAGCTGTTGCAACGCCTTGGTAACACGGCTAAGCAGATGGCCAGATTTGCCTTGTCTATCAGGACTGCCCAGTGACCCTCGTTGATACCCGCACCCCCGACAAGAAGCGCCTGATTTCCGGTTCGACCGGCGACTGGGAAGTGATCATCGGCATGGAAGTGCACGCCCAGGTGACCAGCGAAAGCAAGCTGTTCTCAGGCTCGTCGACGGCCTTCGGCAATCCGCCCAATTCCAATGTCAGTTTCGTGGATGCGGCCATGCCCGGCATGCTGCCGGTGATCAACGAGGAATGCGTCCGCCAGGCGGTGCGCACGGGCCTCGGCCTCAAGGCCAAGATCAACAAGCGCTCGGTGTTTGACCGGAAGAACTATTTCTATCCCGACCTGCCGCAGGGCTACCAGATTTCCCAGTTCAAGGACCCGATCGTGGGCGAGGGCAAGGTTTTGCTCGATGTCGACGGCGAGCGGATCGAGATCGGCATCGAGCGCCTGCATCTCGAGCAGGACGCGGGCAAGTCGATCCACGACCAGCATCCGAACATGAGCTTCGTTGACCTCAACCGCTCCGGCGTGGCGCTGATGGAGATCGTCTCCAAGCCCGACCTGCGCTCGTCCGAAGAGGCCAAGGCGTATCTGAGCAAACTGCGCACCATCCTGCGCTATCTGGGTACCTGCGATGGCAATATGGAGCAGGGCTCCATGCGTGCCGACGTCAACGTGTCGGTGCGCCGTCCGGGTGGCGAATTCGGCACGCGCTGCGAGATCAAGAACGTCAATTCGATCCGCTTTGCCGGTCAGGCCATCGAATACGAGGCGCGCCGTCAGATCGATATTCTGGAGGATGGCGGCGTCGTCGACCAGGAAACCCGGCTGTTCGACCCCAAGCTGGGTGAAACCCGCTCGATGCGCTCCAAGGAAGAAGCGCATGACTATCGCTACTTCCCCGATCCGGACCTGCTGCCGCTCGAATTCGACGATGCCTTCATCGCCGACCTCGCACAGCATCTGCCGGAACTGCCGGACGAGAAGCAGGCGCGGTTCATCGCCGATTATGGCGTGACCGCCTATGACGCCATGGTGCTGACGCTCGACCGCGAGACGGCCGATTATTACGAGGCCTGTGTCGCCCATGGCGGGACCAAGCGGGACGGCAAGGCCGTGGCCAATATCCTTAATGGCGACGTGGCCGCCTATGCCAACAGCCAGGGCCTCGCCGTGTGGGAAACGCATCTCCAGCCCAAGCAGATCGCCGGTCTCGTCGACCTCATTGCCGGCGGCACCATTTCGTCCAAGGGCGGCAAGGACGTGCTGCAGATCCTCATCGCCGAGGAGCATGAGGGTGATCCGGCCGATATCGTGGAACGCCGCGGCCTCAAGCAGGTGACGGACCTGGGCGCCATCGAAAAGATCGTCGATGAGATCATCGCCGCGAACCCGGATCAGGTGGAAAAGGTCAAGGCCAAGCCGACCATGATCGGCTGGTTCGTCGGCCAGGCCATGAAGGCCTCGGGTGGCAAGGCCAATCCCCAGGCCCTCAATGACCTGATGAAAGCCAAGCTGGGGATCGAGTAGCCGGCAGGCTACGGGTTCCAGTCGTTGAGCGGCTCGGGCGGCAGGCTGTAGTCGAGCGGTTCCTCCGCTTCGTCGCCACTGCGCATCGGGCTCGTATGCGGGTGCTCCGTGTCCGATGTGGGAAGGCCGGCGGGCATGGGTGGCACGGGCTCGGGCCGCAAGCCACGCGTCGGTATTTGGCCTGGATCGGCCGGAAATTCTTCCGGGAACGATGGCGCCGGATCTTCGCTGGGCGGTTCAAGGGGCGGTGTTTCCCGCGGGCTCGGCGGATACGGATCTATCGGCTGGGGCTGCGGCGGTTCCGGCTGCGGCACAATTTCGGGAATCGGGCGCGGGTCGATATCGGGTCTGGGGTCGGGCATGGCAATTCTCCTCCCCAGCCAACGGGGGGGCAGGGCCGGAGGTTCCGTGGTTTTCGCAGGCCGGCGCTAGTCGCGCTTGCCGACCGACATCTGCGCCCTGACCACGGGGTCAGCATCGAGGAATTCAGGCTCGACGGTAGCGCCGACGGCATCGAAATAGCGGCTCATGAAATTGCGATAGGACGCCGCCAGGGCAATATCGGCGATGTTGAGATCGCTGAAACCAACGGTGCGCAACCTGTCGATATCCGCCTGGCCAATTTGTGACGCATCCCGGGTGATCTGTTCGGCATATGCCAGCATGGCGACCTGCTGCTCGCTCAGGCCTGCATTGCGGTAGTCGGCCTGCACGGCAAGCGCCTGCTCGCGGCCGATCGCACCGCTGAGGCTCTTGAAGTAGACATGCGAGCAATAGCTCGACGGCACATATTTGGCGGCGACGAAAGTGATCAGGCGGAAATTGACCAGACCCAGCGAAAAGTTGTCGCGGAGCTGATGCAGCAGGCGCTCGACGGGCAGAATCATGTCCGGCCGGGCCGACCAGCACTGGGTGGCCTGCATGACCTTGCCCATGGATGCGATTTCGGCCTTGTAGAGATCCGCGATTTCGCCGGTCGCTTCATCCGGCTCAATGGTTTTAATGAACATGGCATGGCTCCCTCCTCGGCCAAACGCCGAGGAGAGCCACTATGATTCAGGCCGGGGCGCGGCGCCAGATGCGGCGGATGCGCCCGTCGATGAACAGCAGGCCGAAGAAGATCACCAGCATGCCCAGGATCTGGATGGGCAGGATGGTTTCCCCCAGCACCGTGACGCCTATGATCAGCGCCGAGATCGGGGCGATGAAGGTGGTGGTGGCGAAGTTCGTGGCGCCAACGCGCGGCAGGATGCGGTACATGATCTGGAAGGTGAAGGCGGTCGAGAGCAGGCCGATGGCCAGGGCTGCGCCCCAGGTTTCCGGCCGCGTCATCACCGGTGCGCCTTCGTTGAAGAAAGCCACGGGTATTGCGACCACGGCAGCGCCGGTCAGGGCGATCGAAGCGAAGGCTGTCGGCTCGATGTGCTTGAAGCTGCGCGTGATGTTGAGCGTCAGCGCATAGCACAAGGTGGCGCCGAGGCAGGCGGCCACAGCCCAGAGCTGGGTGGTGCCGCCATGGGAAAGGGCCGGGGAGACCAGGATGGCCGCACCGACAAAGCCGATGCCGACACCGGTGAACTTGGTCGTGGTCGCCTTTTCCCCGCCGATCCAGAAATGCGAGATCACGGCTGTCACCATCGGGGTGAGCGCGTTGATGATGGCGGCGATACCACTGGCCAGATGCGCCTGCGCGAGCGGGAAGAGAGCGAAGGGAATGGCATAGGCAAGGACGCCAAGGCCCGCCAATTGCAGCCAGAGGATGGGATCGCGCGGAACAGGCTTGCGCAGCGCGAGCATGACGGCCCAGCAGCCGAGGGCGCCGATGCCAACCCGCAGCGAGGTCACCCACAGCGGCCCCAGCTCGCGGATCAGGATGGCGTTGAACACGAAAGAACAACCCCAGATTGCGCCGAGCAGAACGATCCAGAACCAGTCACGCAGACTCATTTTACCCACCTTCATGAGAAGGCCGGCACGCTACGCCTCACGGGAACAAAGGTCGAACCGATTTTGACAATGGGTTCGATCAATTGTTGTGATGGGTGGCTAAAGTCGAACCTGGCCGCCGGCCAGCATTTGCAGCGCCTGGGGATATATGCGGTGCTCTTCCACTAGCAGGCGGGCGGCAAGCGTGTCGGGCGTATCCTCCGGCAACACAGGGATGCGGGCCTGGAGAATGGCAGGGCCCTCGTCGAGGCCGGGCGTAACAAAATGCACGGTGCAGCCGTGTTCGGTCGCGCCGTCGGCCAGCACCCGCTCATGGGTGTGCAGACCCTTGTAGGCCGGGAGCAGGGAGGGGTGGATGTTGATCATCCGGCCCTGCCAGTGGTTTACGAAGTCTTCGCCGAGAATGCGCATGAAGCCCGCGAGACAGACATAATCGATCTCCCAGCCCTCGAGCAGCTGGGTCATGGCGTCTTCGAACAGCTCGCGGCTTGGGAATTTGCTCTGCGCCAGCGATGCGGTGGCGATGCCATTGGCGGCGGCGGTTTGCAGACCTGGCGCAGCGGCGCGATTGGAGAGTACCCCCACAATCTCGGCCGGATAGTCCGGCGCCTTGGCAGCTTCGATGAGCGCGGCCATATTGGAGCCGCGGCCCGAAATCAGAATGGCGACGCGCTTTTTCGTCGTCACAGCGCCAGCTTGCCCCGGAAGATAACCGGTTCGCCGGTGCGTTCTGTCAGCTTGCCGACAATGGCGGCAGTTTCGCCCGAAGCGGTGAGGCTGGCGACGAGCTTTTCCGCATCTTCGGGCGCCACGGCCACCAGCATGCCGACACCGCAATTGAAGGTGCGCAGCATTTCGCGCTCGCTCATGCCACCAACCTTGGCGAGCCAGCCAAAGACGGCCGGGACGGTTACGGCATCGAGGTCGATGTCGGCGGCGAGGTCGTCGGGAAGGACGCGCGGGATGTTGTCGATGAAGCCGCCGCCGGTGATGTGCGCCAGCGCCTTGATGCCAAGGCCTTCGCGCAACGCTGCGAGCAGGGGCTTCACATAGATGCGGGTCGGTTCGAGAAGGGCCTCGGCCAGCGTCTTGCCTTCGGCGAAGGGGGCAGGGGCGGTCCAGCCGAGCCCGGAGAGCTCGACGATCTTGCGGACCAGCGAATAGCCGTTGGAGTGAACGCCGGACGAGGCGATGGCGACAAGGGTGTCGCCGGCGGCAATGTCCTTGCGCGGCAGGAGGGCGTTGCGTTCGGCGGCACCGACGGCAAAGCCGGCGAGGTCATAGTCATTGCCGTGATACATACCCGGCATCTCGGCGGTTTCGCCGCCGATCAACGCGCAGCCGGCAAGGCGGCAGCCATGGGCGATGCCTTCGACGATGGCGGTGCCTTGGGCGACGTCCAGCTTGCCGGTGGCAAAGTAGTCGAGGAAGAACAGCGGCTCGGCGCCCTGCACGACGAGGTCGTTGACGCACATGGCGACGAGGTCCTGACCAATGGTGTCGTGCTTGCCCGTATCGATGGCGATCTTGAGCTTGGTCCCGACGCCATCATTGGCGGCCACAAGGACCGGATCGACAAAGCCGGCGGCCTTCAGGTCGAACAGGCCACCAAAGCCCCCGATCTCACCATCGGCGCCGGGGCGGCGCGTCGAGCGCACGGCGGGCTTGATCGCTTCAACCAGGGCATTACCGGCATCGATGTCGACGCCAGCCTGCTTGTAGGACAGGCCGTTTGATGGCAGGTTTTGTGCGTCGGTCATGAGCCTTCTTGCCATGCTGGGGATTGCGGGCGCAAATGGCTGCGCCGGAACCCGGGTTGGTTGAAATTTCCGGTGCTGGCCGTTAGACGGCCTGATAGCTTTTCGATTACCTAGACGCAAGGGCTGCCCGGCTTCATGGCACTCAGAAATCAAGTGTTCATCTGGATCGGCCTGTTGCTGGCGCTGATCCTGTCGCTCTGGATATTCCGGGGCATCCTGTTGCCCTTCGTGGTCGGCGCGGCCTTGGCCTACCTGCTCAATCCGCTGGTCAACCAGCTGCAGAGGTGGCGGTTCAACCGCGTCTGGGCGACTGTCGTCGTGCTGCTGAGCGTGTTGACCGTCGTGGTCAGCCTGTTCTTCATGGTCGTGCCGCTGATCGGCCAGCAGATCATCGGATTGATCCAGCGCCTGCCCGGCTATGTGGGGGACCTGCAGGAACTGGCGGTGACCTGGTCGCCGGAAATCAATGCCTGGCTGGGGCCGGAGCGCGCCGAGCAGTTGCAGGCCAGCCTCAATGACCTCGCCCGCCAAGCGCTTGCTTTCATCGCCACCTTGCCGGCGGAACTGGTCAATATCGGCCTGACCGGTGTCGCTGTTGTCGGCTTCACGGTGCTGGCGCCGGTCGTCGCCTTCTACCTGCTGCTCGATTGGGAGGGCATGGTTCGCGGCGTCGATGACCTGCTGCCCAAGGAGCACAAGGGCGAGGTCAAGGGCATCCTGCGCGAGATCGACAAGTCCATGGCCGGCGTGATCCGCGGGCAGGGCAGCGTCCTGCTCCTCGATGCTGCCTTCTACGCCACGGCACTGAGCCTCATTGGTCTCAACTACGGCCTGGCGGTTGGCCTGATTGCGGGTCTCTTCAGCTTTGTGCCGTTCGTCGGCTTCATCCTCGGACTGGGCCTGTCGCTCGGTATCGCGCTTGTCCAGTTCTCACCCAATTGGTGGATGATCGTGCTCGTGGCCAGCGTCTACCTGTTCTGGCAGTTCATCGAGGGCAACATCCTCTACCCCAAGCTGGTCGGCTCCTCGATCAACATCAACCCGGTCTGGATGATGTTCGCGCTCCTGGCCCTGGGTGCCGTCTTCGGCTTTGTCGGCTTGCTGCTGGCCGTGCCCATGGCCGCCATTGCGTCGGTGCTGGTCCGCTATGGCGTGCGGAAATACAAGGAAAGCACGCTCTATCTTGGGCCGAGAAGGCGCGTGCAGAGTGAAGATGCCAAGCCCTGATCTCGGCCCGCGGCAATTGCCGCTCGACTTCGGACATGAGCCAAGCCATGCCGAGGACGACTTTCTTGTCGGCGAGGGCAATGCGCTGGCCCATGCCCGCATCATGGCGTGGCCGCACTGGCCCGATGGCATCACCTTGCTCCTTGGCCCGGCGGCTTCCGGCAAATCGCATCTGGCCCGCATCTTCGCCGAACGCAGCCAGGCCGAAGCCGTCCGCCCGGAGACCATCGCTGCGATCTCGTCGGCCAGTGGCAAGGGCGCCGTTGTCGTCGAAGATGTCGACAGGCTCGGCTATGATGAGCATGCCCTGTTCCACCTGCTCAACCAGGCCATGCGCGGCGAACGGACGGTGCTGCTGACCGCGCGCGAGGACATTGCGCTCTGGCCGCTGCGGACCGATGATGTGCGTTCACGGGCAAGGCGCGCGGCCGTTTTCCGGCTGGAAGTGAGCGACGACATCGAGTTGTCACAGATGTTCGTGAAACTGTTCGGGGATCGCCAGATCAGGGTTGATCCCAAGGTCATCGGCTATGTGGTGCCGCGCATGGAACGCAGCCCGGAAGAAGCCGCTGCCCTTGTTGAGCTGATGGACAGGCTGGCCCTTGCGAAGGGGTCGGCCATTACGCGCGCGATAGCGTCGGAAGCCCTAGCCCTGCGTCAGGCCGCGGGAGAGGCTGAAGGCCAAGAGGAATGGGACGCCGAAACCGATGAATGAAATGAGCGAGATTGCCGAAGCCGAGGGTTCGGTTCCCGATATCGAAGCGCTGCGCACCAGCCCGGCCCGCTTCGTCAATCGGGAGGTGAGCTGGCTGCAGTTCAACATGCGCGTGCTCGAGGAAGCCGGCAATGAAGCACATCCGCTGCTCGAACGCCTGCGCTTCGTGTCCATCTCGGCCAACAATCTCGACGAATTCTACATGGTGCGCGTTGCCGGTCTCAAAGGCCAGATTCGCGCCGGGATGACCAAGCAGAGCGCTGATGGGCTCTCGCCCATGGAGCAGCTCGAGGAGATCGCCACCCTGGCCCAGCATCTGCAGCTCGAACAGCAGGACCACTGGAAGGACCTGCGCGAGGAACTCTTCGCGCAGAACGTGGTCATCCACGAAGAGAATGACCTCTCCAGCGAGCAGATCGCTTATCTCCAGAAGCTGTTCCGGGAAGAAATCTTCCCGGTGCTGACGCCGATCGCCGTGGATCCGGCGCATCCGTTTCCCTTCATACCCAATCTCGGCCTGGCCCTCGCCTTCGAGCTCAGGCGCCCCGATTCCGACCAGCCGCTGACCGCGCTGGTGCGCATTCCGGGCAACCTTGACCGCTTCATCAACCTGCCCAGCGGGCTGGTTTCGGAGGGCCGATCCGAGGTCGTCACTATCGACACTCTCGTAAAGCTCTTCTTCCACAAGATGTTTCCGGGTCACGAAGTTGTCGGTTCCGGCGCCTTCCGCATCATCCGCGACAGCGAAATCGAAATCGACGACGAAGCCGCCGACCTGGTGGTGGAATTCGAATCGGCCCTGCGCCAGCGTCGCCGCGGTCAGGTGATCCGCCTGGAGATCGAGCGGTCGATGCCGCGGGCGCTGAAGCGCCAGATCGGCGAACAGCTCGGCGTCAAGGAAGCCGACGTGTTTGAGGTCCATGGCTTCCTCGGCCTCGCCGACGCGCGCAAGATTTGCGACGTGGACCGGCCGGACCTCAAGTTCACACCCTATCTGGCGCGGTTCCCGGAACGCATCCGCGACTATAATGGCGACAGTTTTGCCGCCATTCGCGCCAAGGACATCCTTGTTCACCATCCATTCGAGAGTTTTGACGTCGTCGCACAGTTCCTGATGCAGGCGGCGCGCGACCCCGATGTTGTCGCCATCAAGCAGACGCTCTACCGGACCTCGTCGGACAGTCCTATCGTCAAGGCGCTCGTGATGGCGGCCGAGGCCGGCAAGTCGGTTACCTGCCTCGTCGAACTCAAGGCGCGCTTCGACGAAGAGGCCAATATCCGCTGGGCGCGCGACCTCGAACGGGCAGGGGCGCAAGTCGTGTTCGGCTTCGTGGAACTCAAGACCCACGCCAAGCTCAGCCAGGTGGTGCGGCGCGAAAAGGGCAAGCTGGTGAGCTATTGCCATATCGGCACCGGCAACTACCACCCGATCACAGCCAAGATCTACACCGACCTGAGCTACTTCACGATCGATCCGGCGATCACGCGGGACGTGGCCCGGGTGTTCAATTTCATCACCGGCTATGCGCGCCCGACCGAACTGGAAACGATTGCGGTCTCCCCGGTCAACCTGCGCCAGACGCTGGTGGACAATATCGCCCGGGAGATCGAACTGGCCCGCCAGGGGCAGCCGGCATCAATCCTGCTCAAGATGAACTCGCTGGTCGATCCGCAGGTGATCGACGCGCTCTATGACGCCAGCCAGGCCGGCGTGAAGGTCGATCTCATCGTGCGGGGCATCTGCTGCCTGAGGCCTGGCATCCCGGGCTTTTCGGACAACATTCGCGTCAAGTCGGTGGTCGGCCGGTTCCTCGAACACAGCCGCATCTATTGCTTCGGCAACGGCGAGGCCATGCCCAGCCCGCGCGCCAAGGTCTACATTTCGTCGGCCGACATCATGGGGCGGAACCTGGATGGGCGCGTCGAAGTCATGGTGCCCATCCTCAACCAGACTGTGCACAAGCAGATCCTCGATCGGATTCTGGTTGCCTATCTCAAGGACAACCAGCAGAGCTGGGAAGTGCTTCCCGATGGCAGCTCACATCGTGTAAGGGTGAACGAGGGCGACGAGCCCTTCAATGCCCATGACTACTTCATGACCAATCCGTCCCTGTCGGGTCGCGGCAGCGCAGGCATGGTGGAGAGCGACGAGGCTTGAATTTGACTCAGTTCTGGGGCGTCGACGCCGATCCGACCGCGCAGGGGCGCATCAAGGGTGCCCGGCCGATCGGGGTTCTCGACATCGGGTCCAATTCGGTGCGTCTGGTCGTCTATGAGCGCCACGCGCGGGCATTGACGCCCCTCTACAACGAAAAGTCGGCCTGCGCGCTTGGTCGGGGAATTGCCCAGACCGGCAGGCTGGCCGAAGCCAATATGGAAAAGGCCGTCGAGGCCATGAAGCGCTTTGCGCTCGTGGCCAAGATGATGCGTGTGGGCAAGGTCTATATCCTGGCCACTTCCGCCGTGCGCGACGCGACCAACCGGGCTGAGTTCGTGAGGGCTGTCGAGGCTGTCATGGAAGCACCGGTACGAGTGCTCAGCGGGGAGGAAGAAGCCCACTATGCCGCGATGGGCGTCGTGGCGGGCATCCCGGGTTTTGCCGGCGTGGTCGGCGACCTCGGTGGCGGGAGCCTGGAGCTATCCGACATTGCCAACGGGCTCGATACCAATGGCGAAAGCTTCGAACTGGGCGTCATCCGGCTCCAGGACGATGCCGAAGGGTCGCCCAGGAAAGCAGCTTCCATCGTAAGGGAGCGCCTCGAAAAGTCGATCATCGCCAATGACGAACAGGGCGCCCAGTTCGCGGCCATCGGCGGAACCTGGCGTTCGCTCGCCAAGCTGCACCAGTCCATGACCAACTATCCGCTGCATATGGTGCAGGACTATGTCGTTCCGGCCAAGGACATGATCGCCTTCTGCGAAGAGATTGTCGCGGCGGATTCGCTCAAGACCTATCCGGGCTCTGCAGGCGTCAGCAATTCCCGCCGCGAACTGGTGCCATTCGGGGCCGCAGTCCTGGCCGAGATCCTCAAGGTGGGACGGTTCGGCAGCGTGGTCTTTTCTGCGCTCGGCGTGCGCGAAGGCTATCTCTTTGCCATGCTCGACGAGCGCGAGCGGAGCATCGATCCGCTGATCCAGGGTGCTGAGGAACTGTCGGTGCTGCGCTCGCGCTCTCCGGCCCATGCCAATGATCTCATCGAGTTCACCAGCCAGTACTTCTCCATTTCCGGCCTGTCAGAAACCGCCGCCGACACGCGCCTGCGCACCGTTGCATGCCTGTTGGCTGATATCGGCTGGCGCTCGCATCCGGACTATCGCGGGCCGCAGAGCGTGGACTCGGTGGCTTATGGATCGCTGACCGGCGTAGATCATCCGGGACGGTCCTTCCTCGCCCAGACCATGGCGATCCGCTATGACGGGCTCAAGAGCAAGGCGGCGCAGGTCCTGATGCCTCTGGGCTCGCCCGAGTTGACGGCGCGGGCCCGGCTCATCGGCTCGCTGATGCGGGTGGCCTATCCCATGACAGCCGCCATGCCCGGCATCCTGCCGCGCACTCATTTCAGCCTCGATGGGGAGGTGCTGGTCCTGCACCTGCCAACGGACTTCGCCTTCCTCAACGGCGACCACCTGCGCAACCGGCTCCGGCAATTCGCCGAGGGGGCAGGGCACGCAGACAGCCGCGTCGAGGTAGGGTGACTACTCGATTAGAGGATCGGCCAGCATTGCCCTTATGCAGTCACGTAGCGGAGGAAGATCCCGCTCGTAGATCTGCCATAGAACGTCGACATCTGTCAGATGGTAGGCGTGACGCAGGACATTGCCCAAGTCCGCCACGCCGCGCCAGGGGATAGTTGAACCATATTCCCGCCGGATGGCCTCCGGAATATGACGTGATGCTTCGCTGACGATCTCCAGGTAGCGTTCAAAGGCTGCGCGCGTATTCGGGCGTTGTTTCAGCGTCGCTAGGTCCAGGCCATCCAGAAGCGCGAAAATCGAGTCGATACTCTGTGCGATGTGCTCAAGCCTATCGCGGAGTACCGCGACCATCAGAACACGACAACCTGGTCTTGCGCGGTGTTTGCCAGGAATTTTGCGGGAGCGCTGCGTCGCAAAACTATTTGTGCCGGCAGTCCAACATGGTCTTCGACAACGTGGCCAATGCTGACCACATCCAACAATGATAGCTGCCTATCCGGGTCAACATCGACCATAAGGTCGATATCGCTTTCAGGTGTGTGATCGCCGCGGGCGCGAGATCCAAAGAGTGCAAGATGGATAACTCCCGCCCGCTGCAATTGCGGGCGCAGCTCAAGCAATTCCTGCAGTAACTGTTCACGGGCCAGATCACGCATGAATATAGTCTAGCACAGAACCGGCCGGGCCGCAGTGTCGATTATTCAGCCGCTTCGGCCTGCGTCACTGCGAATTCGATGATGCCCTTGCGGGTGGCGACGAGGCCGATGCGGCCGTGC
>CAMLKN010000037.1 GCA_946480655.1 uncultured Devosia sp.
GGGCGAAGCGGTCGGCAGCCGTCCAGATGCTGGCAATGTGGCGGGCAAGGAAGGCTGAGGTCCAAGGCCCGGCCGAAACCCGCACCACGCGCTCGCCGATGGTCCCATCCTTCCAGCGCTTTAAGGACAGCATGGCCGCCTCCACCTCCTCGGCCCGCAGCAGCAATTCCTCGCCCGAAGGGGTGAGGGCATAGCCGGTCTGGCTGCGCAGGAAGAGCGGCTCGCCCACCTGGTGCTCGAGCGCGGTGACACGGCGGCCCAGGGTCGCGGCGGAAAGTCCCGTCGTCTGGGTTGCTGCGCTCAGTCCTCCCAGCCGCGCGACGTCGAGAAACAGCCGGAGATCGTCCCAGGAGAAATCCATTTTGCATTTCTGAAAAGTGCGTTGCGTTTGTGACTATAGCGAAAGAGCCAGCATATGCGCAATTGTCTCCCCAGAGAACCGGCGAGGCCAGTTCCAAAACGCAAACAGCATTCCATTTCTGCAACGCGGACGCAGCTGGTCCGCGATCGAGAGATGCTGCGTGCAATTCATGGAGTCCAACATGTTCGAACCCCTGACCCGCAGGCTGCAGGCCTGGCACATGCACAATGTAACGCGCCGCAGGCTTTCCATGCTCGATGCGCGGCTGCTCGCCGACATCGGCATCGAGCGCGGCCGGACCGGCGACTTCGTCGCCCGGTTGAATATTGATGGAGAACGCAAATGAGTACCTTGAGACCTTTGGGGCGCACCGGCCGCTCTGCTGCGCCTGTCGGCCTTGGCTGCTGGGCGATTGGCGGCCATTTCACCCTTGATGGCCGCAACGATGGCTGGGGCGAGGTGGACGACGCCCAATCCATCCGCGCCATCGAGATCGGCCTCGACCTGGGCGCCACGCTGATCGACAGCGCCGATGCCTATGGCACCGGCCATAGCGAGGAGGTGATCGGCGCCGCTATCAAGGGGCGCCGGGATGAAGTGGTGATCGCCACCAAGTTCGGCTTCACCTATGACGCGGCCCAACGCGCCCTGCTCGGCATCGATGTGTCGCCCGCCTATATCGACTGGGCCAATGCCCAGTCGCTCAGGCGGCTCGGCGTCGAAACCATCGACCTCTACCAGATCCATCCCGGTGATCTGACCGAAGCAGAGGCTGATGCCGCCGGCGAAGCGCTGGAAAAGTTGGTGGAAGCCGGGCGGATTGCTCACTGGGGCTGGAGCACGGACAATGCCGAAGCGGCGCGGCGCATGCTGAAGTTTCCGCATTTTGCTGCGGTGCAGCAGGAGCTCAATGTGCTCCATGACGGGCCGGACATGCTGGCGCTTTGCGCGCAAGCGGGTCTTGCCAGTCTCAACCGCTCGCCGCTGGCCATGGGCCTGCTGTCGGGCAAGTTCAGCGCCCAGACCCGCTTCGGCGAGGGCGATGTGCGCGGGGCCGGGCATGGCTGGGTCAAGCACTTCAGGGAGGGCGCGCCGACACCCGAGGTGCTCGCGCGGTTGGCCACCTTGCGTGACCTGCTCACCACGGGCGGCCGCACGCCAGCCCAGGGTGCCCTTGCCTGGATCCTCGCCCGCTCGCCCCATGCTTTCCCCATTCCCGGCTTCAAGACCGAGGCGCAGGTGCGGGACAATCTGGGTGCGCTGGAAAAGGGGCCACTACCGGCGGCGGTGATGGCGGAAATCGACGCCGTGCTCAAGGCGGAACGGGAAGCCGCCTGAAGCCGCGTCCAGTCAAAAGAGAGGCCGCCCGGATGATCGGGCGGCCTTCATCGTCTCGGGAGGAAACGACGTCTACTTCTGCGCGAGGCAGACCGAGGTGACACCCCGGTTCTGGAAGCCGAGGGCGGCCGCTGCGCCCTTGGAAAGATCGATGATGCGCTTGCCGACGAACGGCCCGCGATCGTTGATGGTGACTTCCACCGATTTGCCGGTGGTCTGGTCGGTCACTTCGACCCTGGTGCCGAAGGGAAGGGTCCGGTGCGCCGCGGTCATGGCGTTCTGGTCGAAGGTCTCGCCGGACGCGGCGGTCTTGCCGTGAAATCCGGGGCCATACCAGGAAGCGCCGCCACACTGGGCATAGGCTGCAGACGAGGTGAAAAGGAGAGCTGCAACGGATGCGGCGGCGATAACGGCTTTCTTAGTCAATGGTCCAGTGGCTCACTGTAGTTGTCGATGCGTGGACCAATAGAGGCAAGGCGCGCCTGAATCTGGGCGAGACGGACCGCCTGCGACGTCCTGCCCCGTTTTGTGGCGCCAGGGGCACGGGTTTTGGGGGCGTTAACGCCCTTGCCGCCGGCTTAGATTCCGTAAACCTTAGAACCAGAATCCAGCGCCCATCGAATTTGACCGCATGCGGCGGTTTGAATCGAAAAGAGCGCGAAACCGTTTTGCGCGCTGTGGCCGATGGGCAACGGTTCCGGCAAAGCGTACCAAAATCGTCCGCAACCCTGCATTCTGATCCACTCTGCCGGGCCATCTCGGCTCAGGGCCGGGGTAATGCGGCACGAATGTGGCGCTTCGGTCGCGTGCGAGCGGGCAAAGAAAAAGGGCGATGGTGAAGCCATCGCCCAGTTTGGTCAGGGAGAAAAAGGTAAGGGCGCTTAGCCCTGGGGTTGGGGAACAATGCGCAGATAGGGCTTCAGTTCCTTCCAGCCGCCGGGATACTTGGCCTTGGCGGCCTCATTGGTCACGGCCGGGACGATGATGACATCCTCGCCCTGCTTCCAGTTGACCGGGGTGGCCACCTGGTGCTTGGCGGTCAGCTGCAGGCTGTCGATGACGCGCAGGATTTCATCGAAGTTGCGGCCGGTGGAGGCCGGGTATTCGATCTTGAGCTTGACCTTCTTGTCCGGCCCGATGACGAACAGCGACCGCACGGTCAGCGTGTTGTCGGCATTGGGATGGATCATGTCATACTTGCGGGCGACTTCGCCCTGGGTATCGGCGAGCAGCGGGAAATTGAGGGCCGACCCCTGGGTTTCCTCGATATCCTTGGCCCAGCCGGCATGGTCTTCGAGCTTGTCGACGGAAAGGCCGAGAACCTTGACGCCGCGCTCGGCGAACTTGTCCTTGAGCTTGGCGGTATAGCCCAATTCGGTGGTGCAGACGGGGGTGAAATTCTTGGGGTGGCTGAACAGCACCGCCCAGGAGCCGTCGATATAGTCGTGGAAATGAATGGTGCCCTCGGTGGATTCGAGGGTGAAATCGGGAGCGGTATCGCCAATCAGGATAGCCATTGTCGTCTTCCTTCGCCCGTTTTTGCCGGGTCCGCTATTTGTCTATGAAGGAAGAATATCGTGCTCCATGCCGCCACTTGAAGCGGTCAGGGGCGAAACGCTTTTGCCTTGTTGACCGCTATCGCGGCAAGGCGTTCCCGGCGCCCGCGGCGCGGCAGAACCGGCTCAGGTGATCATGGCAATCAGCCGCGCCGGCGCATTGGGGTTCTGCATCCAGTAGAGCACCAGCATGGGCAAGGCGGCAAAACCCAGGGCTATCGGCGGCGAGACCTTGAGCAGGCGCGCCACGAGATAACAGATGAGGAAGAAGGCCACGCTATAGGCGATGTCGGCGGCATTGGCCGCCAGATAATCGAGCACGGGTCGCATCGGTCCCTCCCGGCGAACCAAAACGCCGGATCAGGATGCGATTGGGAAATTTCCGCAGTCTCTCGGGTTTGCTTCGCCTTTTCGTCGAACTTGCAGCAAATGCCGAAGACCGGCCCTACTGCACCATGACCGAGCCTTGCATGGGCTGGGCGGCCGGCGCGCCGTTCTCCCAGGTGACGTCCAGCCCGTTGAGCGGCACGACAGAAAGGCTCATCTTGCCTGAGCCCTGCTGGATCTGGCGGGCATGGGCGAGGTAGATCAGCGAATTGTTGGCCGCGTCATAGATGCGGGTGACGCGCAGCGACTTCCAGATCAGCGAGCGACCCTGCTGGAAGATTTCCTCGCCGCCCGGGCGGGTCGAGATGTCGCCCACGGTGATGGGGCCAATGGCAGAGCAATCGAGCGCCGAATAGGAAGGGTCCTCGAACCAGTTGCCCTGGCTCATGCGGTCGATGAAGGAGCGATTGAAGAAGCTCAGGTGGCAGACGACGCCATCCACCTCCGGATCGGCCACCGCCTCGATGGAAATGTCATTGCCGGTCCAGTCGACCCCGACATTGCCCACTTCATTGCGATTGCCGCAGGCCGCAAGGGAAACCGCGGCGACGGCGACGATAGCAAGGCGGGCAATGGCGTGCATGAAATCCTCCAGGAGTGACAGGAGGAAGATGGGTTGCGCGGGGGCCGGGCGCAAGATGGATGGGGCTGACGCGATGCAACTCCCTCCCCCTTGCGGGGAGGGCTGGGGTGGGGATATTCACAGGCCGGGAGCGTGTGGCGCACACCCTCCCAGCCTCCCCCGTCAAGGGGGAGGAGTATGCGCGGTGTTCGCCGCCCCTACCGCCCCACCCGCTGATCCATCACCCGCTCGAGCCAGCGCACCAGCAGCGAGAGGGAAATGGTCATGGTGAGATAGAGGAAGGCCACGACATTATAGGTCTCGAAGAAGAGAAAGCTCGACGAGGCCGAGAGTTTTCCGAGCTGGGTAATGTCCTGGACGCCCAGTGCCGAGACCAGCGCCGAATCCTTGACCATGGAGACGAAGTCATTGCCCAGCGGCGGCAATATGGTGCGCAGCGCCTGGGGAAAGATGATGTGACGGAAACAATGCCAGCGCGAGAGGCCGAGCGAGCGGGCCGCCTCGATCTGGCCGCGCCCCACCGCCTCGATGCCGGCGCGGAAGATTTCGGCGATGAAGGCCGAGTAGCAGACGGTGAGCGCAAAGATGGCACGCCAGACGAAATCGAAGCCACGCACCGTGGCCGGTTCGACAAGGCCCGCGCCAATCAGCGGCGAGAAGACCCAGTTGAAGCCGGCAACCATGGCCGGGGCGGCAACGAAGGCGATGTAGAAGAGAAAGACCAGGATGGGGATGCCGCGGATGATCTCGACATAGAAGGTCGCGAGCTCGCGTAGCACACGATGCCCCGAGGTCCGCGCCAGCGCCACGAGGAGGCCAAGCACCGTCGCGGCGAAAAAGGCCAGCATGGTCACCCAGAGCGTGGTGATGACCCCGCCCGAAAGCGTGCGGAAAATTTCGCCATAGGTCTGGTTGCTGGTGATGGCCCAAAGACCAAGCACAAAGAGCAGCCCGATGGCCAGCAGCCAATAGGGCAGGCGGGCAAACAGCGATGGCGAGCGGGGGCGATAGGTCATGGGTGGTGGCACGCTCGATGCGGCTCCTCCCCCTGGACGGGGGAGGCTGGGTGGGGGTGCCGACACACTGGATGTCGTGTCAAAGCGGATGGGATCGAGCAAGCGATACCCCCACCCCATCCCTCCCCGCAAGGGGGAGGGAGCGAGCCTGAGTATGTGATGGCGACGGAAATTACTCCGCCGCGTATTCGAAGAACCAGTAGTTGATGCGCTCGTCGAGCCAGCCATCGGCCTTCATCTGGGCGATGGCGGCATTGAAGGGCTCGACCAGGTCCGAGCCGGGCGTGAGGATGAAGCCGAAGGGGTCGGACTTGATGGCAGCACCCGCCTGTTTGAACGCCCCGGGATCGGCGCCGATATAGCCGGCCGAGGCCGCCTGGTCGGCAATCACCGCGTCGACATCGCCGGCCTTGAGGGCCTGCACCGCGGCACCGAAACTGTCGAAGGTCTTGACCCGCGGATTGGCCTCGTCGCCGTCCAGGATGTCGTAGATGGCGGTGTAGAAGGACGAGGTGCCGGCCTGGGCGCCGAACAGGAGGTCGGTGTTCTCGGCAAAGCTTTCCGGCCCGGTGATCCGTTCTTCATCGGCGCGGACAAGGAAATACTGCTCGACCGTGATGAAGGGTTCGGTGAAGTCGATCTGCTCTTCGCGCTCTTCGGTGATGGTGATGCCGTCGGCGCCAATGTCGAACTGGCCGGTGCGCACGCTTTCGATCATCACGTCCCAGGCCGTCAGGTCCCATTCCACCACGGCATTGAGACGCTTGGCGGCCTCGTTGATCACGTCATATTCGAGCCCGATGCCCTGCCCGTCCGGGCCGGCGAAGTTGAGCGGATAATAGGCATTCTCGGTGACTGCATGGATGGTGCGGCCGCCGAGGTCCGGCAGGTCCTGCGCAGCAGCCGGCAGTGCGGCCAGCACCAGGGCGGCACCGGCGAGAAGAAGGGACTTGTTGATCATCTGATTGACGTCTCCCGGAAATGGTTCGCCGGGAGACTAGATCAATCTGGTCAGCTTTGGGAATGGGGCAGACGCGTCAGGCGTCGACAACCTCGGCGCCGGGCCCGTTTTTCTTCAGCGATTCGATGGCGTTCTTGGCGCCGGCCTTGGAGGCATAGGTCTCGGTGCGGGCCATGGTCTCGCCATTGGCCGCAACGAAACGCACGAAATGCTGGCCGTCCTTGCTCTCGACGATTTCGAAGCGGTAGCCCGACCCGGTCTCTCCCTTGGACACATCGACGATTGCGGCATCGGGGGCATTCTTTTTCAGCGACTCAACGCCGTTCTTGGCGCTGGCCTTCTGCTTGTAGTTTTCCGACCAGAAGATCTTTTCCGAATTGTAGGAGAAGTCGAACTTGAACTGGTCACTGGCGGCGGCAGTGATGTTGAACTTGTGTGCCATGACGCTGGCCTCCCTGGATACCTCACCACGACAAGACTAGCGCAGTTACAGCAATTGGGAAGGCTTTACTGTTCGAGATTGATGCGGTCGACATGGCCGAGGTCGCGGTCGGGGTCGATCCGGTCGCGCACCATCTGCTTAAGGAGGCGGATATCGGGGAAGCCGCCATCGCGCTTGCGCTCCCAGATCAGCTCGCCATCGAGGTGGATCTCGAAAATGCCGCCCGTGCCGGGGATAAGGGTCACCTGCCCCAGTTCGGTGGCAAAGGTGGACAGCAGTTCCTGCGCCATCCAGCCCGAGCGCAGCAGCCAGTTGCACTGGGTGCAATAGGCGATGGTCACCGCGGGCTTTCCCGTCATTTCCGTTTCTTGCCGGTCTCGGCTGGGTCGACGAGGCTCGACAGGATCTGGTCGACGAGGTCGAGATCCTGCCGCTTGCCGGCGGCCTGCTGCTGCAGGTCGACCAGATAGGAAGTGGTGTAGTAGAGGCGCCGCGCCAGCATGGTGGCGATGTGCAGGCTCATTTCGGGATGCGCTTCGAGAAAGGTCAGCGCGTCGGGAATTTCATAGGCCCGGACGGCCGAGAGCGCCTTGACCGTGGCCGAATGCGGCATGTCGAGCAGCACGGCCATTTCCCCGAAGACCGAACCGGGCTCGTCCACCAGCGTCACCTGGGTGCGCTCGCGGATGATCTCGACCTGGCCCTCGATGAGCACGAGCAGCTTTCCCAGCCGATCGCCTTCGGGCAGCATGTCCTGGCCCGATTTGAAGCGCACTTCTTTGAGATCAGCGCAATATTCAAGAATGTCGGCCATGGGCCCCCGCCTCCACGCATCCTTCGGACCCCGCCGTCCGAACGTCAGGGACGAAATCTAAAGCATTGGCCGCACAAAGCAAAGCCGCCCGGACTTCTGGGTCCGGGCGGCTGTCGACACGGTCGCAGGTGCTTAATTCACCCAGACCACGGTGCGGGTGGAATTGTCCACCAGCGCCGCGCGGCCATCGATATAGACATAGCCATAGTACGGATCGTCGGGGATGGGGGTGATGGTCGTGCCATCGGGCAGGGCGTATCCGACCACGACGTCACCCTCGACCGTCACCGGGTCGATGGGATTGGCAATGGCAAAATCGGCAGCCGACTGGCTCACCACGAAGCCCGGGGAATAGACCAGCGTGTTGGACGCCAGTTCCACGATCCAGACGCGGCCATTGGCATAGAAATAGCCATAGGCCGGGTCACCTTCGACCGGATAGATGGTCACGCCGGTCGGAACGGTGGCGCCGACATCGAGCGAACCTTCGATGACGACCGGCTCGACCGGGTTGTTGCCTGCATATTCGATGGTCGAGGTGGCAATACCGGCCTCGGCGCCGATCACGGCACCGGCAAAGCCGCCAATGATGGCGCCAACCGGGCCACCGGCCAGGAAGCCGATCGTGGCGCCGCCCGCGGCACCGCCGGTCAGGCCGATGGCCGCGCCGGCATCGGGATTGACCACGCCGCTATCCTGGGCAAAGGCGGGCATGGAAAGGCCAAGCGAAATTGCGGCCACGGAGGCCATAAGGGTCTTCTTCATTGTTGTCTTCCTTTCGTGCGGCGACGCGAACATCGCCTCTGGCAAGGGGAGCGGCCTGGGGAAAGCCGCTCTTATCCGCCCCTTGCCAGACGAACGGGCCCGCCGGAAAAGCGTTCCACGGCGGAAAGAATGTGATCAAGGCGAAGGGGTTGGGTGCTAGAGGAGGCGTTCGATATCCGGCCCGATCTCGGACGGCTCGGTGGTCGGCGCATAGCGTTGCACGACCCGACCGTCGCGCCCCACCAGGAACTTGGTGAAATTCCACTTGATCGCCTCGCTGCCCAGAAGACCCGGAGCGGAGGCCTTGAGCCAGTCGAAGAGCGGCAGGGCGTTTTCGCCATTGACGTCAATGCGCTCGAACATGGGGAAGCTGACCCCGAAGTTGAGCGCGCAGAACTGGGCGATTTCCTCGCTTGTACCCTGTTCCTGCTCGCCGAACTGGTTGCAGGGGAAGCCGAGAACGACCAGGCCACGATCCTTGTATGTCCGGTAAAGGCTCTCCAGCCCCTCGTATTGCGGAGTGAAGCCGCATTGGCTGGCGACATTGACCACCAGCACGACCTGCCCGGCATAGTCGGCGAGGGATTGGTGCCGGCCGTCGAGGCGATTGGCGGAGAAGTCGGAAAGCGTCTGGTGCATGGCAACGGTGTCGGTCATGGCAATACTCTGGGAGAAAAGGTCTCCCAGAGCTAGGTGCCGCGAGCGCCAACCGCAATGAGGCGACAGGCCGCGCCCTGCCTAACCCTGCTGGGCCAGCCAGTCCGGATCGGGCTCGATCGGGGTGATGACGTCGACGAAGATACCATTGGGGTCGGCGGCGATGAAGTGGCGCTGCCCAAAGACCTCGTCGCGTAGCGCCTGCACGATGGGGACGCCGGCATCCGCCAGCCGCACTGCATCCGCTGCCGCATCGGCCACTTCTAAGCTCAGGATCAACCCGCTGGTCGGCTGGCGGCCAGCTGGCGGAATGGACTCATGGTCAAAGCCGATGATGGCGAGCTCGTTCTGTCTGTCGCCGCCGCGCAACTGCACATACCAGTCGCTTTCGAAAACCGGCGTAAAGCCGAAATGCTGGATGTAAAAGGCTGCGGTGGCCGCGACGTCGCGCACCTGGATGAGCGGATAAAGGTTGCTGAACATCTTGTGTCTCCTTGCATCTCACCTCATTTAGATACAGACTGCATGTCGGTTAGTCAAATTACAAACAGGCTGTATGTATGCAAAGGGTGGTGCGGAGTCAGGAAGAGCGTCGTGCATCGACGCGAAGGCAGCTGCTGGCCGCGGCCAGAGCGCTCTTTGCCGAGAAGGGCTATGCCGAAACCAGCACGCCGGACATCGTCAAGGCGGCCGGTGTCACGCGCGGCGCGCTCTATCATCACTTTGCCGACAAGCAGGCTTTGTTTGCAGCCGTGGTCGAGGAGGAACACGCGCTCCTGGCCCTCACCATCCACCAGGCTGCCGAGGCCGGCGATGAGGAGCCGGGCCCCATCAAGGCCTTGATCCGGGGCGGCGAGGGGTTTCTCGACGCCATGCAGGATGCGGGGCGGCGGCGCATCCTCATCATCGATGCGCCTGCCGTGCTGGGGCGGGATGCGGTGGATGCCATCGATGCCCGTCACGGGCTGCAGACCCTGATCGAAGGCGTGGAGGCGGCCATCGCCGCCGGGGCCATCCGCGACCTCCCGGCTCTGCCGCTGGCCCACCTCCTCAACGCCCTTTTCGACCGGGCCGCCCTGGCGCCCCCCGATCAGGTTGATGGCTATCGCAAGGCGATGAAGGCCGTCATTCGCGGCTTGCGGGCCAAATGAAAGGGCGGGGATCGCTCCCCGCCCTGACCACGCCCGGTCAGGTGACCAGGAAAATGATGATGATCAGCCAGATCGGCACGCCGAGCAGCCAGAGGGCAAGACCCTTGAACATCTTTCGTCTCCTTTCCCTCGCTTAGAACCGGCGGAACACGTCGGCAAAGATGGTGTTGTTGTCGCGGTGATTGCCGCCCTTCTGGGCCGCCCAATAGGCGCCGATGGCCGAGACCAGCGACGACGCCGCGAGAAGGAAGGCCGCGATGATCGCGGTATTGCGGGCGATCCGCGCCGCCTCGATGGCCTCCTGGCGGGCCGCCTCGACATTGGCAATGACCGTATCGACTCGGGCCTGGGCCTCTTCCGGGGCAAGGCCGGTATTGGCGGCCACCACATTGACCAGATAGGTGCGATCCTCATCGGCGACCGTGCCGTCGCCCAGGGCTGCCCGGGCAAAGATGCGGCCGGCCTCGTCACGGGCGATACCCGTATCGGCCGCCGGCGTTTCGCTGCGGAACAGCGTATCGACGAAATAGGCGTTGGGATCGGCGAGGTCCGCTTCCCCTTCGGCCACATTCGAGGCCGCGACTGTGGCCGTGGCCACGGCACTGCCGGCCATATTGGCGGCCGCACCGATGCCGCTCAGGGCCAGCACGGCACCCACGATCATCGCGCCACCCCAGACGAGCAGGCCATGGGCGCCATCGCGCATGTCGCTCTCGTCCTCGCTGGCGTCATAGTTGCGGCGGCGCAGCCGACCGGTGAGATAACCACCGGCCATGAAGCTCGAGATCTGCACCCAGAGGAACCAGCTGGCGGCACCGATGCCGATCAGGATGGGCGCCGCACCCTCACGGGCGTTGAAATCGAGGAAGTTGAGGCCGATGGCCGAGCCGAAGCTGATCAGCACCAGCGAGATGGCCGAGGCGAAGACAATGCCGGCAATGATGGAAGGCCAGTCGACATAGCTGGTTTCGGCGGGGGCCGCGGCGGTGGTGGTTTCGACGACGGCGATGCCCGCCGGTGTGTCCATGCTCATGGTTTGTCCTCCCCTAGCGCTCAGGCGAGGCCGATGAAGGACAGGATGGCCATGACGATGACGACGAGGCCGACGAGATAGATGATGGAGTTCATGGGATGACCCTCTTGTTATTGTCACAAGTGGTCATGCAACGGCGCGCGAACAGATTTTGTTCCGAATGCGGCAAGGCGCAGTGCAAAAGAAAGGGCGGGGATCGCTCCCCGCCCGCTCATGAAAACGATGAAGACGATGCCTACTTCAGCGCATCGGTAACGACGGTGGTGTAGGCGCCTTCCGGCTGGGCCTTGATGATGCCCTGGTCGAGCAGCGCCTTGATGGTGCGGTCGTAGGTGGCCATGTCGAGCGCCGGATCGGCGGCATCGACGAGCTTGGACACCTCGCCCACCATGTAGAGCTGATGCTCAAGCGTTGCGGCACCGGTCTCATCCATGTCGACGACGATCTGCGCGGCTTCCTCGGGATTTTCGAGGGCATATTGCCAGCCCTTCATCGAGGCCTTCACGAAGCGGGTATAGGCGTCCACCTTGGCCGGGTCGGAGAGCGTCTCCTCCATGACGTAGAGGCCGTCTTCGAGCAGGTCATTGCCCATTTCGGTATAGTTGAAGATGGTCAGGTTATCCGGGCCATAGCCGGCATCGAGCGCCTGGCCATATTCGTTATAGGTCATGACCGAGATGCAGTCGGCCTGGCCTTGGATCATGGGCTGGATGTCGAAGCTCTGCTGGAGCACGGTGACGCCGCCTTCCGAACCATCGGTCGGGATGCCTTCCTTGTTCATCCAGGCAAAGAACGGATATTCATTGCCGAAGAACCAGACGCCCAGCGTATGGCCGGGGAAATCCGCCACTTCGGTAATCCCGGTTTCCTTGGGGCAGATCATCATCAGGCCCGAGCGCTTGAAGGGCTGGGCGATGTTGACCAGCGGCACGCCATTGTCGCGCGCCGCGGAGGCCGCTGCCATCCATTCCACGATGATGTCGGCGCCACCGCCCGCAATCACCTGCGGCGGGGCAATATTGGGGCCGCCGGGCAGGATGGTGATGTCGAGGTTTTCCTCGTCATAGAAACCCTTGGATTCGGCGACGAGATAGCCGGCGAACTGGGCCTGAGTCACCCACTTCAGTTGCAGCGTCAGCGCGTCCTGGGCAAAGGCCGGAGCAATGCCCAGTGCCATGGCGCCGGTGAGCAAGCCTGCGATCAGTTTCTTCATTTTCGTTCCCATTCCCTGTTACGTCCGTCCACCACGGACGGACGGATGCCAGAAGGTGACGCCCCTCTCGATGAGGGCGATCACCCCGTAGAAGGCGGACCCCGCGACCGCCGCAACAGCGATCTCCGCCCAGACCAGGTCGATGGCGAGACGCCCCACCCCGGTCGAAATCCGGAAGCCCATTCCCACGATGGGCGTCCCGAAGAATTCCGCTACGATTGCGCCGATCAAGGCCAAAGTCGAGTTGATCTTGAGGGCGTTGAATATGAAGGGGCCCGCAGCGGGGAGCCTGAGCTTCATAAGGGTTTGCCAATAGGAGGCGGCATAGGTGGTCATGAGGTCGCGCTCCATGGCCGAGGCCGCATTGAGCCCCGCCACGGTATTGACCAGCATGGGGAAGAAGGTCATGGCGACGACGACGGCGGCCTTGGACTGCCAGTCGAAGCCGAACCACATGACCATGATCGGCGCGATGCCGATGATCGGCAGAGCCGACATGAAATTGCCGATCGGCATGACCCCGGCCTTGAGGAAGGGCGAGCGGTCGACGGCAATGGCCACGACGAGGCCGGCGAGGCACCCGATGGCATAGCCGGGCAGTACGGACTTGATGAAGGTCTGGACGAAATCGGCCCAGAGCGTCGGCACTTCGGCCGTCAGGCGCGCCCAGATGGACGAGGGCGGCGGCAGCAGCACCGGCGGCACATTGGCACCGCGAGTCACCACTTCCCAAAGCACCAGCAAGGCCAGACCGAAGACAATGGGGATGACAAGTCCGGTGCCGGTTTCGGGCAGTCTTCCGGTCCTGATCGCCGCCGACAGGCGCTCCACGAAGAGCCAGGCAAAGGCCCAGGCGGCAAAGAGCGCCAGCCAGTGATGGATTGGCATGGCCGACCCCTCCGGCAGCGCGGCAAGCAGCACCGCGGCGCCAAACACGGCCAGGGCCCCATCGATCCAGAGGCTCAAAGGCAGAACGAGACGCAGCAGCGAGAGCGCCGAAAGCGCGAAGAACGCTGCCATGAGGGGCGCAGCTCCCAGCGTCGGCAGGCTCGCGGCGAGACCCGCAAGGCCCAGGCCGCCCGCCACCAAAGCGAGATAGAGCTGCAGGCTGGAGAGATCGCGCCTCATGCCCGCACCCCCATCCGCCCGTTCACCCATTTTTCGGCGCCGCCGACAATCGCCACCAGCACGGCCGCGAGGCCCGCCGCGATGAACAGGGCCGCCCAGATCTGCACGGTCTGGCCATTATAGGAGCCGGTGAGGAGGCGCACACCAAGGCCCCCGCCCGAGGCATTGGAGAGTTCGGCCACCACGGCGCCAATCAGCGAAATGGCAATGCCGACCTTCATCGAGGCGAAGAGGAAGGGCATGGCGGCCGGCCAGCGCAGTTTCCAGAACACCTGCCAGGGATTGGCATCATAGGTGCGCATCAGGTCGAGCTGGATATTTTCGGGCGAGCGCAGGCCCTTGACCATGCCGACCACCACCGGGAAGAACGAGAGATACATCGAGATCAGCGCCTTGGGCACCAGCCCCGTCAGCCCCACGGAACCGAGGCCGACCACCACCATGGGTGCGACGGCGAGAATGGGAATGGTCTGGCTGGCGATGATCCAGGGCATGAGCGAGCGATCGGAGGCATCATTGTGGATGATGGCCACGGCCAGCAGCACGCCCAAGGCCGTGCCGAAGGCAAAGCCGAGCAGCGTCGCCGACAGCGTGA
>CAMLKN010000038.1 GCA_946480655.1 uncultured Devosia sp.
TTGTAGAGGTTGAACCTCAGGCCGGTGCTGAAGTCCGGGGAGTCGGATTGGAAAGGCATGAAGGGCGCACCGGCGGGTGACACCAGCGC
Organism: uncultured Devosia sp.; assembly: GCA_946480655.1. Next base: position 90 of record CAMLKN010000038.1, read on the forward strand.
GCAGTCGAGGGGCCACAGCGACAACATGCCGTTGCGGGCGGCCTCGATTGCTTGCAGTTGCCCTCCAGCGCGGCGGACGATGTTGCCGGAGGGGTTCCAGAGGCCCATCTTGCGGAGCATCCAGTGACTGGAGCCGGCGGGGGTGAAGCTAAGGAAGCCGGCCTCCGGCATGCGGTTGGCCGGCTTGTCGTGGAGCGCCAGGGTGAGCTCGACCCGGTCCGCATCGAGACCACGGATGGCAAAACCGATGCGGACCGGCGCGCCGAGATCGCGGCTGGCTTCGTCCGGCATCCGGGCCCCTGACGCTACGCCGGTGGCGGAGACACCCAGATGGCGGGGCGCAAATGACGCGGTTCGGGCGGTCACTGCCGCTTCGAGGCCAGGCTTGTCGTGGTCCAGGATCGCCCACTCTTCCCGATGCTGCAGGTAGGTGTCGAGGTGCTTCTGCAGTTCGTGCCAGTCATAGCTCTCGTGCCGATAGGCGAAGAGGCTCCCCCCTACCCCCTCGACGGCACGCCCATCGGGGGCCGTGAGCCGCAGGATGTCTCCCGTGTCCGGACCGAGATCTGCCACCCAGCCTGCATCGCGGATCTGCGACCCAGGAACCGGGTCGAGGGCGGTCGTAGCAGGCAAATCGCGCGCGGATGCAAGGCTGGAATCTGCCTGCCGCCGGTCTTCGGGTGGCAAGCAATCCAGCGCGGCCGCAAGATAATCGCGCTGTTCGGCCCAGGATTGCTCGGCATAGACGAAACGATAGTCATTGTGCCGCGCCCGTTCGAAGTCACGCCGGTCCCAGGCTTTGTCATCCCGCAGGTAGGTCTTGATATCCACACCCCAGGTGTGTTCCGCGACCATGGTGAGCGAGCGCCCAAAGGCCAAGCGTTGCGGCGTGGGGGCCTCCGACCAGCCGTCGTAGAGGCGTGAGAGGGCTCTGAAGTCGGCCAGCTTGTGCGGGTCGCTGGCCGTGCCATGGATCCAGCTGTCGCCGATCTCCCGCGTCACCACGGGAAAGGCTTCGCGGCGCGCCCACATTACTGCCCCGAAGGCGTCGAGCGTCGAGGCCTTGATCTGGGCATCCGGTTGTTGGCGCCGCAGGTGTCGGAGGGCTTCAACCGTCTGCCCCACGCTTTGCGGGCCGATATTGTCATTGGTATGGGCAAAGCTGAGCCCGACATCGTCGCCGGCCGGAAAGTCGGTGGCACCATAGGAGCCCTGATACATCACGACGATTTCCTCGCCGCCAGGCGCCTGCCAACGAAAGATCGGCGGCACATCGGGGACGGGACTGGCCGTGTTGACCCCCAGATGCAGGAAGCGGATGCCCGCCTCGGCCAGAAGCGGCACCATGCCCAAAGTGTGGCCGGGCACATCGGTCATCTTGGCCGCAATGGTCTTTCTGCCGAAGCGCTGATCGAGCTCGGCCGCGTAGGACAGGCCCGCCCGGAACAGGGCCGGGCTCATGAGTTCGGTATGGGTGGTGAAGGGCAGGCCATGCCAGGCGATCAAGCCGCGCTCGATGGCCTGTTCGAGCCGCCTGACCTTTTCAGGGGACTGCGAGTTGAGGTGGTCCCAGATCAGCCAGGCGCCCGTGGTCCAGACAAAGGCCGGTGCGGCGGGATTTTCCCTGAAGAAGTGCTCGCCGGTGGCGATGGCCTGGGGAATGAACTGGTCATGATATTGCAGCCGGACCCGAGCGGCGTGATCGGTAAAGCCGATGTCGAGATGCGTCTTGAAGACGAGATGAATGGTTTTGCTGGTCATGGAGTGGTCAGCCGACCGTGCCGCGCACGACGAGTCGCGTGTTGAGGGTTTCTTCCAGAGTCGGGCCATCGGGATTGTTGAGGCGTCGCAGGATCAGCCGCACCAGCGCCCGCACGCGCTCGTGGAGGTCGAACTTGACCGTGGTCAGGTTGTAGCTCTTCCAGTGCGACTGTGCGATGTCGTCAAAACCCACGACTTTCACATCCTCAGGCACGCGCAACTTGAGACCGTGGCGCAGCGCGTCCATGGCGCCGAAGGCACTGACGTCATTGGCGGCAAAGATTGCATCGGCGCCCTCGCCAACCCGGAACAGGTCCAACGTCGACTGATAGGCGGCGTCATAGCCGAAATCGCCCGGTATCACCAATGGCGGTCCCATGTCCCGGTCGGCCATGACCCTGCGCAAGGTGCTTTCGCGGGCATGGCTGGCACGGGACTTGTCGAGGCCGGCCAGATAGGCGATGCGGCGGACGCCATAGCCCTGCAGCAGGGCCACAGCCTGATCAATGCCATCCCGTTGCAGAATGTTCAGCCGGTCGAACATGGGCCCACGGTCAGGTGCCGGCGCGTCTCCGTCTATGGGATAGTCGATATAGATCGGCACGGCCCGATCCAGGAACCGAACCAGAGTTGTCGGCTTGACGTTTTCGACGAAGGCGATGACGGAGTCGGGGTTGAAGCCACGCATATAGGACAGCAACTGCTCGTCCATCGAATAGTCGGTGCGCGTCTTGAACAGCAGCGTGGCGAATCCCTCGGCCTGCAAGGCCGTGGTCAAGGCATCGATCTCCTGGCTTTCCCAGTTGCTGCACACATCGGGCACGATGACGCCGACAAGGTGCGTGCGGCCACTGACCAGTGCCCGCGCGGCCCGGTCTGGCGTGTAGTTCAGTTCCTGCGCGATCCGCAGGATCAGTTCTCGCTTCTCCGGTTTGAGCGAGGTGTGAGGATTGAAGGCTCGCGAGACAGCCACACGCGACACATTGGCCCGCTCCGCCACCATTTCGGCGGTCGCCCGACCACGCGGCGATCCGGCGTCATCGGCCATCCAATCATCCTCCCCGTCCCATAAATTTGAAAACGTGTTCAAATCTGTCGGATTTAAGCCCGGCATTGTCAAGCTATCGCAGCGCACAGCCCACCGCAACACGAAGTCCAGATGTCACGCGAATGTCGTGATAAGCTGCCATCTAGCCAGAACGCTTCTCAGCCTGCACTTTCTCGCCGCGAATTCTCCGCATTGACGAAAAGTGAAAACGTGTTCAATCTTGGCAGGCCGGGTACGAGGAGCGATCCGGCCAAAACCGGCTACCGGAGAATTCGGAGCCACCACTTGGGAGGACTTCTACGATGAAGTATCGTATGCGTGCGCTTGCGCTTGGCCTGATCGGCGCTACGGGCGTCGCCATCCCGGCCTTTGCCGTGGACCTCGACGTCACCTGCCGCTGCGTGATCGGCGGCGTCAACAGCGCCACGGCGCAGTGGATCGAGGAAAGTGTCATCCCCGCTTTCGAGGCGGCCAATCCCGATGTCAACGTGACGCTGAACCAGTTCGGCGGTGAAGACGCCCAGTTGACCCAGCAGCTGGCGCTCGACTTTTCGACTGGCGCCGGTCCGGACGTGTCGGCTTTCGACGGCTTCCTCATCCCCTCCTTCGTGGAAGGCGGCCTGCTCAAGTCGCTCGACGAGGTGGCGGGTGCGGAGGTCAATGACTGGTCCGGCTGGGCCGCCCTGTCGGAAGGCTCGCGCGCGCTCATGGAGTATCAGGGCAAGTATTACGGCATTCCGCTCGGCACCGACGTGCGCATGATCTATACTCGCAAGGACATGCTTGCCGAAGCCGGAATCGACGCCGACAACTGGCAGCCGACTTCCTGGGAAGAAATCCTCGAAGCCGCACGCGCCGTGAAGAAGGCCTTCCCCGACAGCTTCCCCATCCAGCTCAATGCCGGTGTCGCCATGGGCGAAGCCACCACCATGCAGGGCTACTGGCTGGCGCTGCTTGGTACGGGCGAAGCGGTGACCGACGAGAATGGCAAGTTCATCGTCTCGAGCCAGGGTATCCTGGATACTCTCAACCTCTACAAGACCATCTATGTGGACGAGCAACTTGGCGACCAGCGCGCTCAGCTTCTCGCCGACGGGCGCAATCGTTCCTTCGCCAATTTCCGGGATGGCGTGACCGCGCTGCTCCTGGAAGGTGACTATTTCTACCGCTCGGTTACTCCCGAAGGATCGGAATTTGCTGTCGAGAACCGTGACGAGGTCATGGGCTGGGCCAAAGTCCCTGCCAAGGAACCGGGCGCGGGCATCCGTGGGCAGGATTTCGTGACCATTTCGGGCGGCACGGGCTTCGTGCTCAACCCCGCTACCGATACGCCGGCCGAGGCCTGGGCTTTTCTCTCCTTCATGAACGAACCGGAACAGCTCGCCGCCTTCCAGAAGCTTCAGCCGCGCATCACCGCCCGCACCGACGTCGCCATTCCCGACAATCCGTTCCTGACCGAAACCAGCCAGGCGCTGCTGCCGCTGACCACGGCGCGTCCGAACGACCCGAACTACAATGCGGTGTCCTCGGAAATCCAGCGCATGACCGAGGCCGTGGTTTCGGGCGAGCTGTCGCCCGAGGACGCCATGGCTCAGTATAAGGCCGCCGTCATCGCCATCGTTGGCGAAGAGAACACGGTGAGCCTGCTCTAGCTCCTGCCCAGGGAAGCCCGGCCGCCTTCGGGGGGCCGGGTGCTCTGGACGGCAAGTGGGCCTCAGTGCGACGCGCATGCAGGCCGTCACGACACACCAGATCGAAGCGGCAAGCCATGACCACCGAGCCCATCGCCATCCAGCCCAAGCGCAAGGTCCGCAATTTCGCGCTCCTGTCCAACCGGGCGGGGGCTGCCTTCCTGACGCCGGCAGGCATCCTGGTCGCGGTCTTCGTCATCTTCCCCTTCTTCTGGGTGATCTTCGTTTCCTTCACCAACCGGACGCTTCTTGGCAGGACGGCGCTCAACCCCGAATTCGTGGGGCTAGCCAACTATCTCTCGCTGTTCGACCCGGCGACCTTCTTCCAGCGCGGGCAGTTCGGATTTTCGCTGATCCTGACCACGCAGTTCGTGCTGGCTTCGGCCCTGATAGGGCAGGCCTTGCTGGGACTGTTGCTGGCCTGGCTGATCCAGACCGTGCCGGCCTGGGTCAAGCGCATCACCGAGACCTTCGTCATCGCCGCCTGGATCCTGCCCGAAGTGGTGATCGGCTTTGCCTGGTTCGCCTTTCTCGACCGCGATGCGGGCACGCTCAACATGATGCTCAACAGCGTCGGCCTGCCTGACGGCGATTTCCTGCTCGACCAACCCTTCTGGGTGATCGTGGTGTTCAATACCTGGCGCGGCGCCGCCTTCTCGATGATGCTGTTCAGCTCGGCCTTCTCGTCCATTCCGCCGAGCTATTTCCAGGCTGCTGACGTGGCCGGCGCCTCGTCATGGCAGAAATTCCGCGACATCGCCGTGCCGCTGATCCGCGGGCATATCGTCACCAACCTGATCCTGATCACCATGTGGACCTTCAACACCTTCACGCCGTTCCTCCTGACCAATGGCGGGCCGAGCTACAGGACGGAACTGGTGTCCATCTACAATTACCGCATCGCCTTCCAGGACTTCCAGTTTGGCAAGGGCGCCGCCGTGGGCGTGATCATGATGCTGATCAACCTGGCATTCGCGCTGATCTACCTCAGCCTCGGGCGCAAGAAGAAGGTGAGCTGACCATGGGATTTACCCTGCCCGCCTTCTTCGGACGCCTTGCCTTTTCGGCGCTCGCCGCGCTGATCGGTGCCCTTTTCGCGCTGCCGCTGCTCTGGTTCCTGTTTGCGCCGTTCAACGGAAGAGCGGAACTGGGGCTGGCCGTGCCCGACCCGTGGACGCTCTCCAATTTCATGACCGTGTTCGGCAATTCCTATGCCGTGCAGGCGCTGTGGAACAGTTTTATCCAGGCTGCCGGCGGTGTCATCCTGGTCGGTGCCGCGGCCACGCTTGCCGCCTATGCGCTCAGCCGCTCGTCGATCCCCGGCAAGGGCGCGGTGACCTATATCCTGCTGCTGTTCTCCTCAGTCGTGTCGGGCTCGGCGGCGATGGTGCCGATCTTCCTCATCGTCTCGGCGGCCGGGCTGATGGACACGCACCTGGCCGTCATCCTCACCTTTGCCGGCGGCCTGCTGCCCACGGCCATGTTCATCCTGCGCGACTTCATCGACTCCATTCCCAAGTCCTACGAGGAAAGCGCCATGGTCGCCGGCGCCTCGCCGGTGCAGGCCTTCTTCGACGTCGCCCTGCCCGTCATCCGGCCGGGCATCGTCGTCATCGTGGTGTGGAGCTTCGTCAACATCTGGGGCTCCTTCCTCATCCCCTTCATCCTCCTGCGCAGCGACGACAACATGCCGGCAGCGGTGGCGATCTATTCCTTCTACTCGGAGGCCGGCACGCCGATCGTGACGCTGCTGGCGGCCTATTCGCTCATCTACTCGCTGCCCGTCATCGCGCTCTACCTCTTCGTCAGCTGGAAGTTCGGCTTCCGGTTCTTTGGCGGCATCAAGGCTTAGTTTCATGGCATCTGTTGAATTCAGGAACGTCACCAAGAGCTTCGGCGAGTTCACCGCCGTCGCGGACGTCAATTTCGATATCGGCGATGGCGAGTTCGTCTGCCTGCTCGGTCCCTCGGGTTGTGGCAAGACCACTTCGCTGCGGATGATGGCGGGGCTCGAGACACCGAGCTCGGGCCAAATCCTGATCGGGGGCGAGGAAGTGACCCACCTCCATCCCAAGGACCGCAACATCGCGATGGTGTTCCAGGACTATGCGCTCTATCCGCACATGAACCTGGCCGACAACATCGCTTATCCGCTCAAGGTGCGCGGCGAGGCAGTGGACAAGCGCCATGCCCGCGCCAAGGACGTGGCCGACGTGCTCAAGATCGGGCACCTGCTCAATCGCCTGCCCAGCCAGATTTCCGGCGGCCAGCAGCAGCGCACGTCGCTCGCCCGCGCGCTGGTCTATCCCGCCAAGGTCTATCTGTTCGACGAGCCGCTTTCCAATCTCGACGCCAAGCTGCGGCTGGAGGCGCGCGGTTTCCTCAACCACCTCCAGCGCGACATGGGCATGACTGCTGTCTATGTCACCCATGACCAGGCCGAAGCCATGGCGCTGGCCACCCGCATTGCCGTGATGGACCAGGGCCGCATCGTGCAGTATGCCTCGCCCATCGAGATCTACCGCCGACCTGCCACCACCTTTGTCGCCAATTTCGTCGGCAATCCGCCCATGAATCTGGTCGAGGTCGAAGGCGTCCAGATCGAGGGAAGGCTCATGCTCAGGGCCGAAGGCCTGATCATGGCGGGTCTTGGCATGACCGATGCGATCGGCAAGGCGCTGGCGACGAGCAGCAAGATGACGCTGGGCGTGCGCCCGGAACACCTGTCGCTGGCCACACCGGGCGCTGCCAATTCGATCAGCGCACCGCTCTTTGCCAACGAGAATATGGGCCCGGAAAGCCTGGTCACGGTGGACCGCGGAGAAGGCGCTCGCGTCACCGCCCGAATCTTCACCGACGACCATCTCGACGTGGCCAATCAGGTGTCGCTGGGCTTTTCGATCGAGCACGTGCACCTGTTCGACAGCCTCGGCAAACGTATCCCGGCGGCAGGGGAGTAGCCCTTCAGGCCCAAGCCATGAAAACCATCACTGCCCACGTTACCCGCGCCAACCAGGCCGCCAACCCCTATTTCTACATTCCCTTAGAGGTTCCGGCGGGTACGACCCGCATTGATGTAACCTTGCGCTATGCCAAGGCCGAAGACTGCATCATCGATCTGGGCGCCTTCGACCCGCGCGATACCGGCTATCCCACGGAGGAAGGCTTCCGTGGCTGGAGCGGAGGCGCGCGTGACCGCTTCTTCATTGCCACCGATGATGCGACGCCGGGCTATGTGCATGGGCAAATTCCACCCGGCACCTGGAATGTCATCCTGGGGCTCTACAAGGTTCCAGAGGCAGGGGTGGATGTGACGGTCATCATAGACCTCGATGACGCCGACCGCCCCCTGGCGCCGCAACCGGCGCGGACATTTCCGGTTCGAACGGGAGAGGGCTGGTATCGGGGCGACCTGCACTGCCACACCTATCACTCCGATGCGCGCGGCGCACCGGAACTGCTGCATGCCGCGGCGAGACAGGCGGGGCTCGATTTCCTCGCCATCGCCGACCACAACACCATTACCCAGCGACGCTACTTCCATCCGCAATCATCGCCAGACCTCGTCTTCATCCGCGCCATGGAAGTCACGACCGCGGTAGGCCATGCCAATGTCTTTGGCGTCGACGACTGGATCGACTTCCGGATGACCAAGTCCTCCGACGCCCATGTGCTCGAACGGCTGGTACATGCGAAGGGCGGCCTGCTCTCGATCAACCACGACAAGCCGACCATTCCCTGGGACTATGATGTCCCAGCCGCCGACTGCCAGGAAGTCTGGCAGTCGGCATGGCTGGCCTGGAACTGGATCGCGCTCGAACGCTACCAGCAGCGCCTGGCATCCGGCATGAAGCTCTCGGCCATTGGCGGTTCGGATTTCCATCAGCCGGACAGGCTCCTTCCCGAGGGGCCGCTGGTCCTGGCGCGGCCGACCACGGTGCTGTACCTGCCCGAGCTCAGCGAAGAGGCCGTGCTGAATGCGATGAAATCCGGGCATGGCTATGTCACTGAAAGCCCGACCGGTCCGCATCTCGAAATGCGGGTGGGCGGCACCGTCATGGGAGGCACGGCGACCTCGATCAGCGAGGTTGCAGCGCAGGTCCGGGGCGCTGCGGGCGACCGGCTCGTGCTGATCGACGCTACCGGCACCATAGTGGATATAGAGATCGGCAGCGATGACTGGTCGGACACTGTCGTGGTTCCGGCGGTCGAGCGATTCATCCGCGCCGAGGTCGTCGCCGCCGCCAGTCGCCCGGGTCTGATCGCCGAGTTCACGGCCGCGCTCGACGGCCGCGAATTGCCGTGGCAACTCAAGGGGACCGATCTTGCCGAGCAGCCGATCCGGCGGGCCCTGAGCAATCCCATCTACGTTGAGGCCTGACATGCTGATCGGGAATGCGCCGTGTTCGTGGGGCATCACCTACCCGACCGGCAACGGCTACACCTGGCAGCAATATCTCGACGAAGTCGCCACGGCCGGCTATCGCGGCACCGAGCTCGGTCCATTTGGCTTCCTTCCCAAGGACGCGGGATTGCTCAAGGAGGAACTGGCTCGGCGCGATCTCACCCTGATCGGCGCCACGCATGTTCACACATTGAGCGACATCTCCACTGCGCCCCGGCTTTGGGCGACGCTGCGCGACCTCTCTGCCTTGCTCGTTTCGCTTGGCGCCAGGCATCTCGTCATCATGGATGAAAGCAACGCCTATCCCCCTGGCCGGGGGGGCGTGCTCGATGAAGAAGGCTGGCGCGGGCTTGTTGCCATGGTGCGCGACGCGCAAAGGCTGGTCGAAGGCGATTTCGACCTCACGCTCAGCTTTCACCCCCATATCGGCACGGCCGTCGAAAAGGAGGCACAGATCGACCGCCTGCTCGCCGACACCGACATCGACCTGTGCTTCGATACCGGCCACCATGCCTTCTGGGACCAGGACCCCGTTGCCTATATGGAAAGGGTTTTTCCCCGCATCGCCTACATGCACCTCAAGAATGTCGACGCGGATGTGCGCGCCCGGGTTCTGGCCGGCGACGTGTCGGTCGCCGCCTCCTATGGCGCCGGGGTGATGTGTCCTCTGCCCGACGGTGCGGTCGATATCGAGGCAGTGATGCGCCTGCTCGTCAGCCGCAGATTTGCCGGACCCATCGTGGTCGAGCAGGATGTTGCCCTCGACGCCACAGAGACGCCACTGCAACTGGCCGCCCGCAATCTCGCCTTCATGCAGGCCATCATGGGCTGAGGTCGGGAGCGCCCCGCCGGTATCCCTCCGCCTGCAAAGGACCGATCGGGGAGGCCACCTTTGCGCCTTGACGGGCCGGGGCACCACGGACATGAAAGGGGATGCGCCGGGACTTCGAGGCGCATGCGAGATCACCGGGCTCGCAAGGAGTTGGAGCGCAGCTGACTTGACCCCCCTCGTCGAACCGTCGCGATCCCTTCTGCGTCCGAAATCTGGCGGGGCGCCTGCATGAACCTCGCCAGGAATCGGGACGGCATATCCACGAGCGCCGTGGTCGTCGCGCGGCTGGCCTTGCTGGCGCTCCTGCTGGCGCTGTGGTGGACCGCGTCGCAGACGGTCACTCGCAACCTCATTCCGACGCCGGTCGAGACTGCCTTGGCCGCGGCGCGCCTCTGGTCTGAGGGCCGGCTGCCAGCCGCCCTTGTCGCGAGCCTCGGCACTTATCTGGGTGGTTTCGGCCTGGCCGCGCTTGTGGCGCTGCCCCTGGGGGCGCTGATGGGGGCTTTCGGCCTGCTCGGGCGAACCCTCGAAATCTACGTCTATGCGCTGGCGGCAACGCCGAGGGTTGCGTTCATACCGCTGATCATCGTGCTTCTGGGGCTCGGCCTCGAGGCCAAGTTGTTCATCGTGTTTCTGGGCGCGGTCATGCCCATTGTCATCAACACCTATGCCGGAGTCCGGCAGGCCGACGCGGACCTCGTCGAAATGGCTCGTTCTGTCGGTGCATCGCGGCTGCGCACCTTTCGCGCCATCGTCCTTCCGGGAGCGGTCCCCTATGTCCTGGCCGGTTTGCGCATCGGCGCCACGATCGGTCTCATCAACACAGTGGTGGCAGAACTCTATACCGCGGTGACGGGGCTCGGGGGCCTGCTGGCCCTTTATGGCAATACCTTCCGCATGGCCGAATATTTCGTCGTGGTGCTAACGCTATCAGCTATCGGTGTCGCCGTGACTGCGGTGCTGCGCGCCCTCGAAATCCGACTAACCCGCTGGTCCACCTGACCAAACCCCAGAGGAATATTTGTCCATGGAATTCAAGTTTGCTCCCCTGGCCGCTGCGTTGGTGCTTCTTAGCCTGCTGCCCGGTCAGGCCGCGGCCCAGTCTGACACACCCTTCCGGCTGATTGTCACCCATCTCGAGCCGCCGCTGGTGCCCAATTCGGTCATGGACCTCGCCGTCGAGCTCGGCTACTTCGAGCGGGAAGGCGTCACCGTGGAACTGGTGCGGGTGCAACAGACGCCGTCTGCACTGGCCGCCCTGCAATCGGGCGAAGGAGACATGGCCAATGTCAGTGTGGACGCCCTGCTCCAGGCCATTGCTGCCGGTGCCACGGACTTCCGGGCCGTAACCTCGCCCAATACTTCGCTGCCTTTTCTGATCGCCGCTCGCGAGGAGATTGCCACGCTCGATTCTCTGCGCGGTGCCAGTTTCGGCGTCGGACGCATCGGCAGCCTCGACCATTCACTGTCTGCGCTGGTTCTGGCCGGCCTTGGCCATGACATCGACGAAACCGAGATCGTCACCCTGGGGCAGCCCAATGTGCGGGCGCAGGCCCTGGTTGCCGGGCAGGTCGACGCAACGACCATGTCGATCGGCACCTGGACCAGTCTTCCGGACAGGAGTGGCCTGCATGTTCTGGTCGACCCGGACGCCTATTTTGCCCAAGCACCTCTGGTGAACAAAGTCAATGCCGTCACCACGGCCGTGCTTGACACGCGTCGCGAGGATGTCGAAGCCGTCATTCGCGCGCTTGTCCGCATCAGCCGCGATTTTGCAGCAGACCCGCAGCTCTGGGTCGATGCCATGACCGAGGCGGTGCCGGGATCGGATGAGGCGCTTCTGGCGGAGCTGGTCTCGAGCTTTGCCAAGAGTTGGACGGTCAATGGCGGTATGAGCGCATCGGCGCTCGGCTACACCGCCGATTGGCTGTTCGGCACCGAGGACTTTGCGGGCGTCGCCCCATTGACGCTCGATGACTGGGTGGATTTCGGGCCCGTGGATGCAGCGCTTGCCGAACTCAGCCGCGTCGAAAGTCAGGACCCTGCGGACCGATGACCGGAGAGAAAACGCCGGGACGGGGAACTGGGCGGCTTGAGCCGAATGGGCGGCCGATCCGATTTTCTGGCGTAAGCAAACGCTTCGACGCCCCGGGCAAAGGGCAGATGATCGCCATCAATGCGGTCGACCTCGATATTCCGGCTCATCAGTTTGTCGCCATTATTGGCCCGTCGGGATGCGGCAAGAGCACGCTTCTGAGACTGGCGGACGGTTTGATCGCGCCGGACCGTGGACAGGTGACGATCGGCGGGGAGCCCCCCGTTCCAGGGCCAGGTATCGGCTTGGTGTTCCAGAATTTTCGGCTTATTCCCTGGCGTAGCGTTGCTGGGAATGTCGCCTTCGCGCTGGAAAGCGCGGGCCGTTCTGGATCAGAGATCGGCCCTCGCGTCGAGGCCCAGTTGGATCAGGTCGGGCTCCGTCCCTGGAGGGCGCACTATCCGGCGCAGTTGTCGGGTGGCATGCGGCAGCGTGTTGCGCTGGCGCGCGCGCTGGTCGGCCAACCGGCCGTGCTGCTGATGGACGAACCTTTCGCCAGCCTCGATGCACAGACGCGCGAATTGATGCAGGAGGACCTTCTCGCCCTCTGGGACCGGGAACGGCCCACGGTGATGTTCGTGACGCATAGCGTCGATGAGGCCTTGCTGTTGGCAGACCGGGTCATCGTCATGGGTGCCGGCTCCGTACTCGAGGATATCGAGGTCGATCTGCCGCGGCCGCGCCAACCCGAGGCAGCACGGCAGGCCGCACAATATGCTACTTTGCGGGCGCATCTTTGGAGCCGGATCCGAGACCTGGTCCTCGCCGACCCGAACTCCGCATTCTTCGAGCGGGGCGCTCGATAAGGAGCGCATTCACCTGAAAGCGCGCAAATTAATCTTGTATTTGCCTGTCTTGTCATAAGTAATTCTCCGCATACGGAGCATTACTATGCCTGTCGCGGTCCTTAACGTGCGTCCCAGTCGCCAGAGATCATTTCATCGCGTACGCGTCGACAACAGAAACCGGGAGGTAGCCCTCAGCACCATTGGCCAGAGGGTGATCCTCTATGCACCGACCGACGAGCCACGCCACGGATATTTCGGCACGGCGCTGATCGCCGATGTCAGCCCGGACGTGAGGGAGCGGCGGTTCATTTTCATCATGCTGGACGATATCGCGCTTTTCGGCCAGTTCATCGCCCTTGAATCACTGATCACGCCGATCGAGTCTCGCGCCTATCTTGCCACCGGCGCCATCGACTTCAGCTATTTCTCACTTGGCATTCGAGCTTTGACACAGGCCGATCAGGCATCCGCGCGCGCTATGGTAGATCGGGCCGGGGCGGAGCAGTTCCGCACCACACAGGGCTTTGACGCGCCGCGGGCGCAGATCTATCTGGCAGGTCCAGGCCGAGGTGACCTACGCCCCCGTTTGACGCGGGAGGTGGCCATGCGTGATCGCCGGCTGCGATGGTCGGTCCTTGAGGCCTATGGGCCCATTTGCGCGGTCTGCGGGGATGACGATGCTGTGCATGAGACCGGAGCCTACGAGGTCGAAGTGTGTCATCTGCACGGACTAAAATTGGGCGGTCCGGATGTGCTCACCAATGCCATGCCCATGTGCCGCAAGCATCATTGGGCCTATGACGAGGGGCTGTTCACATTGGCTGACGCCGGAGGCATTATCCCGAGCCGTTTCATGGAGCCCAAGTTGCGCCGACGTTTCAACGGTTGGGCGAAGGCACAGTTTCCCAGAGCCGTCGAGGCCTGGCCGAAAGCCGAACACCTGCAATTTCATCGAGCCAATGTGTTTCTGGGTTGAGCGGCAGTGATGTCTCGGCTTCCAGAAACGACAAAGCCCCCGCATTGAGCGGGGGCCTTTGTGATTTTGGTTTTTGTGGAGAGGTTGTGTGTTTTTGGCAGACCTTGCAGTGACCTACTCTCCCAAGTCTTGAGACTTAGTACCATTGGCGCGGAGGGATTTGACGGTCGAGTTCGGGATGGGATCGGGTCCTGGGCCCCTCGCAAGAACCACAAGGTCAGCGAAAAACACACAACGTGAAGAATGGATTTTTG
>CAMLKN010000039.1 GCA_946480655.1 uncultured Devosia sp.
GCATCCGGCACCGGATGCGCTGCCTCAACGATTTCGATGCGTTGGCAGGCCTCGGCATAGCCATAGCGCGTCACCACCAGGCCCGAAATCTCTCCCGGCCAGGCCTTCTCGAAGGCCCGCGCCATCTGCGCCGAAGCCTTGCCCGCACCGATAACCACCGTCCGCCCCTTGGGCGGCGCCGGCAGATGCCGCTCCACAGCCAGAGCCGGCTGGGCCTGGGCAACGGCGCGGTGAAAAAGGCTCTCAAGCAGCGAACGGGTCATGGCGGCAATCGCTTTGATCTGGGGTGGCGACCTTGTCGCCAGCGCGTTTGCTTTTGTCCAGCCCTCCGTCTTGTCAAACGCCTGCCATATAGGTCCATTAGCCCCCCGCGCAGGAGGCCTCATGTCGCAGAGATTCGCAGTTTACTACGCCCCGGCCGTGACCGACCTGTTGTGGGACCGTGCCGCCGTCTGGCTGGGCCGAGACCCCCAATCCGGCGTCACCTACGATGGCCCCGTAGCCGGGATGGACCGCACCCGGCTGCTCAACCTGACACAGTCTGCCGGGCGCTACGGCTTTCATGCCACGCTCAAGCCCCCTATGGCGCTGGCCCCGGGCCAGACCGAAGAGGGTCTGCGCACCGCCATGGCCACGGTTGCCGCCGAACTGGCGCCGGTCCGGCTCGGCAGGTTGACCATAGCCAGTCTCGACGGCTTTCTGGCCCTGGTGCCGGCCGACGCCGACAATCCGCAATTGCAGGATCTGGCGGCCAGCGTCGTGGAGGCCTTCGAGCCCTTCCGCGCCCCGCTCAACCCGCGTGATCGCGCCGCACGTGCGGCCCACGGCCTGACGCCGCGTCAGGAAGAACTGCTCGATGCCTATGGCTACCCTTACGTCTTTGACGAATTCCGCTTCCACATGACTCTCACCGATCGTCTCTCTCCGGCCGACTATGGCGAGGTGTTGCAGGCCGCCCAGACCTGGTTTGGTCCGGTGCTGGATCAGGAAGTCACTCTTGATCGCCTCAGCCTGTTCCATGAGCGCGAGAACAAGCAGCCCTTCACCCGCATTGCCGACTTTGCCCTGGGAGGCGCCGAGCGGTGAGGGAAACTGCATTCACCAATGCCTCCATAGTGCTCGGCGACGAGGTCGTCACCGGCAGCCTCCTGGTCCGCGACGGCGCGATTGTCGCCATCGATTCTGGTTCCGGAGGCAGGGGCGAGGATATGCAGGGCGACTATCTGATCCCGGGCCTGGTCGAACTCCACACCGACCACCTCGAAAACCACTATCGGCCGCGTCCCGGCGTCTTCTGGGACCCGTTGGCAGCGCTCCACGCCCACGATGCGCAGATTGCCGGTTCGGGCATTACCACCGTCTTCGATGCGGTCCGCATCGGCTCCGATGTCGACCTGCCCGACATGCTGACCCATGCGCAGAAGCTGGTCGGCGCGGTGCGCGCCGGCGGCGATGCAGGCTGGCTGCGGGCCGAGCACTACATCCACCTGCGCTGCGAATTGCCCAGCCATGATGTCGTCGCCCATTTCGATGCCCTGGCCGATCATCCCTCGACCCGGCTGGCCTCGGTCATGGATCACACGCCCGGCCAGCGCCAGTTCCGCTCGCTCGAGAGCTACATGGTCTTCTATGCCCGGCACATGGGCGGCACGCCCGAAGAGGCGAAGGCCTATATCGATGCGCGGCAGGCCGAGCACGAGCGCTATTCGGCGTCCAACCGCGAGGCCCTGGTGGCGCGGGCGCACAAGCTCGGGATCGCCCTCGCGAGCCACGACGATGCTACGCTTGCCCATGTCGACGAAGCCGAAGCCGATGGCGTCGCCATTTCCGAATTCCCCACCACGCTCGAAGCGGCTTCCGCTGCCCACGCAGCGGGCCTTTCCATCCTCATGGGCGCGCCCAATGTGGTGCGCGGCAAATCCCATTCGGGCAATATTTCGGCGACCGACCTGGTGGCGGCCGGTCTGCTCGATATCCTGAGCTCCGACTATGTCCCCTTCGCCTTGTTACAGGCAGCCTTTGTGCTGCCCAGTCGCGTCGCAGGCCTTGACCTGCCGCGGGCGCTTGCTACCGTGACCTCCAATCCGGCGCGCGCCGCCGGCTTTGATGATCGGGGCGAGATTGCGCCGGGCAAGCGCGCCGATCTGGTGCGCGTCGCGGCCAGCGGGCCGGTGCCGGCCGTACGGGGAGTGTGGCGTGAAGGGCAGCGTGTGAGTTGAGCGACAGGCCCCCTGGAACCCTCGTCCTCGTCATCGGCCCATCCGGGGTCGGCAAGGATACGCTGATTGGTGGTGCAAGGCAGGCGCTGGATGGCGACAAGAGGTTCAGCTTCGTGCGTCGCCTCGTGACCCGACCGGCCGATATCGACCTTGAGGATCATGTCAGTCTTGATCGCGACGAGTTTGCCCGTGCCGAAAAGGCCGGGCGCTTTGCCCTGACCTGGCAGGCCCATGGCCTCGACTATGCCCTGCCCATCGGCGTCGATACCGATCTCGCTTTGGGGCGGGTGGTGATCGCCAATATTTCGCGCCATGCCGTGCCGCTGGCCATCGGCAAGTATCCGCTCTGCCGGGTCATCCAGATTTCCGCCGAGATTTCCCTGCGCGCCGAACGCCTTGCCAGGCGCGGGCGGGAAAACCGCGACCAGATTGTGGCGCGCCTGGCACGCGAGGGGGCCGCCCTGCCGGCCGACGTCACTCCCATCGTCATCGACAATTCGAGTTCCGTCGGCATCGGCGTCACGGCCTTCGTCATGGCCCTGCGCGCCATTGCCGAGGAGTGAACTTCCCGGGCCCTGACGCGTTGGGTGTTCACCCAATCAGCGTCAGGAGTTTCATGTGTCCCGCAACAGCCTCTACGGCGTGATCGCCATTCTGGTCATCGCGCTGGTTGCCTTTGCCATCTATACTTTCCAGCAGCAGCAGGCTCGCCCCGGTATCGAGGTGCGCGTCGACGAGCAGGGGATTTCGATCGATGGAAATAGCTAACGACCTGTCCCAGATGCGGCGCCAGGCCATCGCCACGGCCCTCAGCGCCGAACTCGAGCGCCAGGCCCAGTCCGGCGCATCGCGGATCGATGTCGAAGCGCTGGCCTCGGCCGTCGAAAATGCACTCGAGCCGGAACCGCCGCTGGCAGAGGGGCGGCACCCCTCCGAACTCAATGCCACCAATGATGATTGAAGCGGCTCTTCAAGGCCGGCAATGATCTGGCGGTCCGGAAGGGCGAAAGCTGGCTCATTGAAAATATGAAAGAGCCGGTGGCCTGGCCACCGGCTTGTTCAGGCTGTTTCGCCCACTTCCACCGCCTGGCTCACCGCCAGGTGAGCGGTCTCGATCGAGGGGAAGTGGTGTCCGTCCATCGCAAAGGCGGGGAGCTTGACGGCAACGAACTTGTAGCCGCCTTCGGCGGGCACAACGACGCCCTGCGGCTCGCCGCCCACTTCGATGACGATGGGTCTGAGCCTTTCGGCCCTGTTCAGATTGTTTTCCTGCATGGGTGGAATCTCCACTTGCGCGTCCGTCCAAGCCGAGGCCCTTCATCGTGAAGGGGTCGGGGCTGGCAACGCGGGGTCTATCGGCTTTGTGAGACGCGGATGTGACGGTCGAGATCACATTCGTTTTGAGCGACAGGACCCTTGCCAGCGTTTGGCGGAGAGCTTGCAGGTTACTACGGTCGAACACGTGGCATGGATAGTGAAGGTCGTCGATGTCGGCATCGTCATTCCTCTCCTTGCGAGTGTTGAACGCACTGGTGACACGCCATTGCGGCGGGGCAATGGCAAGATAGGGGGCGTGATGCGGTTTTTCCAGTGCACCTTTATGCGTATTGGTCGCAAATCCTGGAAAACCGTCGCGACTTCCTCCGTGCCAATAAAAACATGATGTCAGTTGTCATCTTATGGCGCAAGCGCGCTGGCTTGCACTGGAGCGAACAATCTGGTGTTCTGCCCCGATGAGCGTGCCCCGCCTGTGCTTGGGTGGGCTTGAGGGGAACTTAGTGTCGCAGGAAGAAGATCCGCCCGCCACGCGCGGCAAGCGGGGCGTCAAGCCGTCAGGCAAGCCGACCCTCAAGACCATTGCGCAGATGACCGGGCTGGCCGTGACCACCATTTCGCGGGCGCTCAACAACGCCCCGGAGCTGGCCCAGGAAACCCGCGACCGGGTGCAGAAGATTGCCGCCGAAATCGGCTATCTCCCCGATCGTGCCGCCCTGCGGTTGAAGACCGGGCGGACCAATGTCATCTCGCTGGTGCTCGAGCCCGATGAGCAGATTTACGGCTTCGGCACGTTCATCGTTACGGGCATCACCGAGGCCCTGCGCAATACGGCCTATCACCTGGTGATCACGCCGCTCTTCCGCGGCATCGACCCCATTGAGCCGATCAAGCATATCGTACGCAACCGCATGGCCGATGGGGTGATCTTTTCCAAGGCCGAGATGTTCGACGAGCGCATACGCTTCCTCATCGATAGTGATTTTCCCTTCGTCAGCCATGGTCGCAGCGGCTGGCCGGAAGCGCATCCCTATGTCGATTTCGACAATGAAGCCTACGCCTATGGCGCGACCATGCGGCTTGTCGAGAAGGGCTGCCGCCGGGTCTCGATCGTCCTGCCCGACAGCGCCCTGACCTATACCGAGCATCTCAAGGCCGGCGTCGCCCGGGCCGCTGCCGAGGCGGGCATCGCCTACGAATTTGCCGCCGACGTCAACCTGTCCAGCGCCAGCGATGCGATCCGCAGCTATGTGATCAAGCGCTCCAAGCGTCCCGACGGACCGGACGGCTGGGTTTGCGCCTCGGAGATTTCGGCCCTGGCGATCATCGGCGGGCTCAATGAGGCGGGCAAGAAGGTTGGCGGCAATGTCCATGTCGTCACCAAGCAGGCCTCCGCCATGTTCGCCCAGTTTCAGCCGGGCGCTGAAACCGTGTCGGAAGACTTCGTCGAGGCGGGGCGCAACCTGGGTAGCCTGCTCCTGCGCCGCATCCAGGGGGAAACCGAGGGCCTGCAATACATCGCCCAGCCCCGGTTTGACTGGAAGCACTGAACGGCCGGTCAGGACCCCTCCAGCTCCTCGCGCAGCATTTCGAGCTCCAGCCATTGCTCCTCTGCCGCGGCCTTCCTTGCGGCAGCCGCTTCCAGCGCCTTTGACTTGGCCGCAAAGCCGTTTGGATCCTTGCTGTAGAGGTCGGGCGCGGCCAGCGCCTTGTTCAGCGTGGCGATCTCGGCGTCGAGCTTGTCGATCTCCTTGGGCAGGGTTTCGAGAGCATGCTTTTCCTTGAAGCTCAGCTTGCGCTTGCCTGCCGTTGGCGCTGACGACGGCTCCGCCTTGGGCCTGTCGATCTTGGCGGCCTTTTCGACCACGCGCGCGGCAACGCCCGATCCGCGCTGCGCCACCATGTCCGAATAGCCGCCTGCATATTCGGTCCAGCGCCCGTCGCCCTCTGCCATGATGACCGAGGTCGCCACCCGGTCGAGGAAATCGCGGTCGTGGCTCACCACCACCACTGTGCCGGCATAGTCCGAAACCATTTCCTCGAGCAGGTCGAGCGTTTCGAGGTCGAGATCGTTGGTCGGTTCGTCCAGCACCAGGAAGTTCGACGGCAGCGCCAGGGCCCGGGCCAGCGCCACGCGCGCCCGCTCGCCACCCGAAAGCTTGCCGATCGGCGTATTGGCCTGTTCGGGGGTGAACAGGAAGTCTTTCATATAGCCCACCACATGCTTGGGCTCGCCATTGATATGGATCGTGTCGCTGCCCCCGCCGGTCAGCGCATCCTTGAGCCGCGTGTCGGGGTCGAGGCGGGCGCGGCCCTGGTCGAGCATGGCCAGTTCGAGCGCCGCGCCCAGCTTGATCGTGCCGCTATCGGGCTCCAGCAGTCCCGTCAGCAGCTTGATCAGGGTCGTCTTGCCCGCCCCGTTGGGCCCCACAATGCCCACCCGGTCGCCGCGCAGCACGCGGGTCGAGAAATCCCGCACCACGGTCCGTGCCCCAAAGCTCTTGGAGATATTCTCCGCCTCGGCCACCAGCGCGCCCGAGGTCCGCCCTTCGCTCACGGCCATGCTGACCGTGCCGGTCACCTTGCGCTGCTCGCGCCGTTCCTGTCGCAGCCCGGCCAGGCGCTCGAGCCGCCCCACATTGCGCTTGCGCCGCGCCGTGACGCCATAGCGCAGCCAATGCTCCTCGCGCACGATCTGCCGGTCGAGCTTGTGGCGGTCTTTCTCCTCCTGCTCCAGCACCTCGTCGCGCCAGGCCTCGAAGGCCCCGAATCCCTTCTCGATCCGGCGCGTCACGCCGCGGTCGAGCCAGACGGTGGAGCGAGAAAGATCGGACAGAAACCGCCGGTCGTGGCTGATCAGCACCATGGCCGATCGCATCTGGCTCAGTTCCTCCTGCAGCCATTCGATCACCGGCAGGTCGAGATGGTTGGTCGGCTCGTCGAGCAGCAGCACGTCCGGCTGCGGCGCCAGCACCCGGGCCAGCGCAGCGCGGCGTCCCTCGCCGCCCGACAGGGTCGCCGGGTTCTCTGTTCCGGTCAGGCCGAGAGCATTGAGAAGGTACTGGGCGCGATAGGGATCGTCGCCCGGCGCCAGGCCCGCCTCGACATAGCTCAGCGTCGTCGCAAAACCAGTCAGGTCCGGCTCCTGCGGCAGATAACGGATGGTGGCGCTCGGCTCGACGAACCGCTTGCCCCCGTCATGCTGCACCAGTCCCGCCGCGATCTTGAGCAGGGTGGATTTGCCCGAGCCATTGCGACCCACCAGGGCGATGCGCTGGCCCGGCGAGACGATCAGTTCGGCTGCCTCCAGCAGCTGGGTGCCGCCAAAGGTCAGCGCGATATCCTGGAGGGCAAGAAGGGGAGGCTGGGCCATATCGTGTCCGGAAACGTTCGGCCGCGATAGAGCACACGGACCATGCGAGATCAATCGAGAGGACGATGAAAAGGCCGGTCAGGACGTTGAGGATCCTGGCCGGCCCGGGGAGACGGTAGCAGCAAGCCCCGTCGTGGTCTGGCGTTCGGACCCACAGGCCCCAAGGGGTCGCAGCGCCATGCCCCCTATCAATCACACGAAAACATGACTGTCAAACTCATAATAGATTTCGGCAGGCGGATACTGTCAGAGTGCCGGGATCGCCGTCACGCTTTCATTGACCGCCTCGGCCGTGCTGATGCCCAACCGCTCGCGGATCGAGCGCTTCTTGCTGGCGAGGTCGGCAATGGTGTGGCGGCTCAGCACCTCGAAAAACGCCCCCAGGGCTTCGCGCAGCGCCCCGTTGAGGTCGCATTCGCCGATCAGCGGGCAATCGGCGCCGTCTTCGAAACATTCGGCCAGCGCAAAGTTTTCCTCGGTCAGGCGGATCGTATCGAGCAGGGTAATGTCGGCGGCCGGCTTGCCCAGCTTGATGCCGCCGTGACGGCCACGCACGGTCTGCAGCAGGCCCGCCTCGACCAGCGGCTTGATCAGCTTGAACAGGAACAGTTCCGATATGCCGTAGGCCCGCGCGATCTCGGCCACCCGGCTCAGTCCTGGCTCGTTCACGGCGCAATAGACCAGGGTGCGGATGGCGTAATTGGATTGGCGGGTCAGTCTCACGGCGAACCTTTCTGCAGGCCTCGGGCGGAGGGTGTCGTCACCCCCTCGATGCGGCCGCAGCTTATAACCATTCTAAAAAATGTCAAACAATCTTGAAGCTGATGATCATGTTTAATTGAGACTTTCGCAGGCTGGACAGCGCCTTATGTTCCACCTATGAATTTAATAGGTGGAGGAGGTTTAGGCATTGGATCAGACTGTTACCAGGGCCGCTTTGAGTGAGCGGGCTGCCGACGCGACCGGGTTGTCGCGCCACGATACGGCACAGATCGGCGATCGAATGTTCGAACTGATTGGCGAGGCGCTCAAGGCAGGAGAGAGCGTCAAGTTGACCGGGTTCGGCACATTCGAAGTGCGGTCGCGTGCCGAGCGTATCGGGCGCAATCCGCGGACGGGCGACGAACATCGTATCGCCCCGCGCCAGACGGTCGTGCTCATCCCCAGCGCCCGATTGCGCGAGGCATTGGATCAGCGGATGGCCGACCACGCCTGAAGCGGTATTCCTTGGCCGGCCCCTTGCGGGTTCCGCCGCCCAGTTGTCGTGTCCTGACTGCGGCCGGGTTCCTATGTCCCCTCGACGTCGACGATCAGCGTGACGATCTCGAAGGGGCGCAGCGACAACGTTACGGCATTGTCGCTGAGGTCGAGCGGCCCGCTGATCTCCTCTTCCATGAGATTGGCCCGGCGCACCTCGCCTATGGGCAGGCCGAAGCTGATCCGGGCCTGCGCACGCCGATTGGCGTGTTCGAAGACGCGCAGCACGAGGGCGTCGGAGCCTTCGGCCTTCTTCACCGTTTCGATGCTGACATTGTTCACATCCACCGTGGCCAGCGAAAAGCCTTCCAGATCGGGCAGGGGGTTGTCGCGTCGAACCGCCGTCCCGGCCACCCAGATGGGGTTGTTGAATCGCTCGGCCGCCCTGTGCACCTCGGCCAGGTCGGCAAAGCCGCCATGCACGAATAGTCCATAGCGCAGCCTGTGCTCGCCACGGTCGGCCTCGGGACTGGGATAGCCGGAGCCGCGGACCAGGGTCAGGCGCACCATCTGCTCAAGCGCATCATAGCCATACTTGCAGTCATTGATGAGAGCGACGCCGAAATCGGCCTCGCTCATGTCGACCCAGCGATGCATCGAGGCCTCGAACCGCGCCCGGTCCCAGCTGGTATTGCGATGGGTGGGGCGGGTCACATGGCCGAACTGGATTTCCGAGCGGATGTCGGATGTGTTGAGGTCGAAGTCGAACACGGCCTTGAGCACCTGCGCCCGCTCCTGCCAGTCAATGAAAGTGTCGAATTCGATCTGCCGCTCGCCTTGGGCCAGGGAAATCACCTGTACGATGCGGGACGCCCCATAGGGACGCTCGATGCGAAGGGCAGCGCGATGCGGTCCGTTCTCCACCACGGCCATGCTCGCCACCGCGTCCAGCGCCCAGGACTGTTCCTCGAAATAAGCGTCGATGTCCCAGGCATCCCAGTTCATCGGCTTGTCTTCATAGGCAATGAGCCGGTTGGCCTTGCTGCCGGGCTTGAGCAGTTCTCGATCGCTCGCCTTGTCGCGCACCGAGACGATGTGGCCCTGCGCGTCGAATGCGATGCGGATGAGGCTGTTCTCGAGATGCCGTTCCGACACGGAAAGATCGCTGGCTGCGCTCCCGGAAGCGCTGGTGATCACACCGTCTGTCCAGCCCAAGGCGGGCAAGCCCGCAATCTGTGCCGCCATGGCCTGCGAGCCGTCGGCCCGTGTCAGGCGTTGCAGCGGCACTGGCGCGCCCGCCACCTGCAGCGCCGCACCCTCCAGCGTCGGCGCGTCGGCCAGGGTCACGAGGTCCGTTCTGGCCTGGGAGGTGAAGTTGAACAGCCGCAGCGCACCGTCCTTCAGGGGTGCCAGCGCGCTTGCGGCCCCCTGCCAGGGGCCCTGCGCGCTCTCAAAGGCTGAGAATATGCGCTCATAGTCGGCGTCGCTGTCGACATAGACTTCCGGAATGGAGGTGCCGGGCAGGATGTCGTGGAACTGGTTGATCAGCACCAGTTCCCAGAATGCGGCCAGCGTTTCGGTGGGATAGGCCGCGCCGGCCCGCACATGCGCCAGCGCCCCCAGATATTCCAGCTCGCGCAGCCGGCGCTCTGCAAGCCGGTTCTTGGCCTTGTTCTTGGCCAGTGTGGTCAGTGTGCCCCGGTGATACTGCAGGTAGAGTTCGCCATTCCAGGTCGGGAAGCGGCCGGGATCGGCATCCATGCGCTGGCCCAGCCGGTCAAGGAAGGGCACGATGCCCTCGAGCTTCACCCGCGGCGCGCCCGGAATGCCGCGTTCCAGCCGTGTGCCGCGCTCGATCATGGCCCGTGTCGGCCCGCCACCCCCGTCGCCATAACCATAGGACATGACGACCTCATTGTTGGCGCGCTTGGGCTCGTAGCGCTTCCAGGCCCCCATGGTCTCGCTGACGGAGAGATCGCCATTATAGGTGGTGAAGACCGCATCGCTCTCATAGGCCTGCGCCGTGATCAGCTGCGCCTTGGTCACGGTGCCGTCGATGCCGCGCCAGAAGAACGTGTCATAGGGGTGCCGGTCGGTGTCATTCCAGCTGAGCTTGGAGGTGACGAAATAGTCGAGCCCCGACTTTTCCATGATCTGGGGCAGGTTGGCCGAATAGCCGAAGGTGTCGGGCAACCAGACAGTGCGCGGCGTCACCCCGAAATGCTCTTGGTGGAAGCGCCGCCCCCGCATGATCTGGCGGACGAGACTCTCGCCCGAGGCGATATTGACATCCGGCTCCACCCACATGGCGCCTTCGATCTCGAACTGGCCCGCCTTCACCCGCTCCAGCAGCCGCGCCCACAGTTCGGGATAGTCCTGGCGGAGGAAGTCGAACAGCACCGACTGGTTGTACATGAAGACAAATTGCGGGAACTCCTCCATGAGCTTGAGGACGGTGGCAAAGCTGCGTGCCGTCTTGTCGCGCGTATGGATCACCCGCCACAGCCAGCCGACATCGAGATGCGTCGAGCCGACGGCCGTGATCTGCGGCTGCACTTCGGTATCGCCGAGGGCATAGATTTCGGCGGCGATGGCCTCGGCTTCCGGCAAGCTCTCCCAGAGGCCGTCGGTCTGGTGCCCGCGCCGGTCCAGGGCCCGGAGGGCACGTTCGACCCGATCGAGAATGGCATGCCGCCGTGCATCGCTCTGCTGCAGCCGGACGGCCACTTCCAGCGGCGTCATCAGGTCATAGTAAAGGCTTTCGATCCGCCGGTCGCGGATGAGGAAGTCGACGCCGAACCCGACCAGGGGGCGCTCGAAAAAGGTGAAGGCGTCGACCATCACCAGGTGTCGATTGCCCGGCACCGCCTTCTCTTCGATCACCAGTTCCGTGTGGTTGCCATCCAGCCCCTGTGCGATCCGGCCATCCAGGTAGATAAGGCATTGCGGGTCCGTCGAGCCGGGCCGGTCCTGCCATTGGCTCGAAAAGCGCATCACGAACACCTTGCCGCGCGCCGCCTCCGGCACCACGACCTCCGCGGCAAACCACGTATGCCCCTGCTTTTTCGCCCAGACCGAATGGGCGTCGAACGCCTCCCAGTTCTGCCAGTCGGCGCCAAGGGCCTCACCCTCCGTCATGTCGGCCCGCTGGATGCGCCATGCAAACGGTACATCCGCAACCGGCGTCCGGATCTTGCCCTCGAGGTCGGCGCACAGCCGGAACAGCTTGCCCTCCCGCTTGGTGTCGTCGATCCCGAGCGCAAGGCGCGCGGCGAGGGGGTTGGCATAGATCATCGGCAAGGGTCCCGGGGAGTGCGGCTTGCGCGGCAGGCTAGAGATTCTCTTGCAACGTTGCAATAGTCGAGGGTGGCTTGCGCTTTTTGCCTATTCCCTTGGCGGGGCGTCACGCTAAAAGGGGACATGGAGCATTTGCATGCAGGATCGTGACGACCCGCCCGTTCGCCCGACGCTCAGGACGATCGCCGAGATGACGGGGCTCAGTCTGTCGACAGTGTCCCTGTCCCTGCGCGGTGGCGCTTCGCTCAAGCAGGAAACGCGCGACAAGGTTGCCGAGGCGGCCCGGCTGGTGGGCTATGTGCCCGACCGCGCCGGCGTGCGCCTCAGGACCGGCAAGACCAATGTCATCACCCTCGTGCTCCACGGCGGCGACGACTCGATCGACTTTGCCCGCCAGATGATCCAGGGCATCGGCATGGCCCTGGCGGGCACTCAGTACCATCTCAACGTCACGCCCGAATTCGGTGGCGACGGCGATCTTTCCGCGGTGCGCTACATTCTCGACAGCCGCGCCGCCGATGGCATC
The DNA here is from genome assembly GCA_946480655.1 of uncultured Devosia sp. The sequence continues at coordinate 11,888 of CAMLKN010000039.1, forward strand.
ATCATCACCCACACCGCCCCCCAGGACCGGCGCGTGGCCGCCTTGATGGATGCCGGCTTTCCCTTCGTGAGCCATGGCCGGACCACCTTTGCCACGCCTCATCCCTTCCACGATTTCCATTCCGAGGTCTTCGCGTCGAAGGCGCTGGAGCGGCTGGCAGACAAGGGCTGTCGGCGGGTCATGCTGTTCATCGGCAATCCCAGCATCACCAACTTCGACAATATCGCCACCGCCTTCCGCGCCGCTGCCGCGCGGCGGGGGGTCGTGGCCGAAATTCTCGATGTCGGCGAAACGCGCAGCACGCCCGACGAAGTCCGGACGCTCGGCGCCGAACTCGCCATGCGGCCCGACCGGCCCGACGGCATCATCACCGACAACGAGATCCGCACCATCGCCCTCCTCACCGGCATGCAGTCGGTGGGCGTGGCGCCGGGGCAGGGCGTGGAAATCGTCTACAAGCAGACCTCGGGCATCCTGCCCACCATCTATCCCAGGCTGGATTCCATCGAGGAAGACGTCACCGCCTCCGGCGCCGAACTGACACGTCTCCTCATCCGTCGCATCGGGGGTGAACCGGCCGAGAGCTTGCAGACGCTGGCCGAACCGGTCATGCATTGGCGGAGCGATCAGCCGGCCCTGCGCTGATCATCGCACGAAGCCCGCAATGGTGACCGCAAAGGTTAACAGTGTGCTAGCAAATTCCGCCCGCTAGTCACGCGGCACCCGCGGCGCGCACCACTGCAGGGCCTCCTCGATGGCCCTGAAAGACCCAGCGAGGCTGATATGCGCAAAGGCGCCATCCGCATCGTCCGCGTGGCGCAGATAGACAAAAGTGCCATGCCGCAGCCCGTCCATCAGCCAGCCGTCCTCGTCCTCGAAACGCCCGCCATAGGGCTGGGCCGCAATCACGGCCAGGCTACGCGTCTCCCGGTCCAGGGTCAGTTCCCACTGCCCCTCGACACCCTCGGGGCGCGACGCGTAAATATGGATGCCTGTTGAAAAATCCTCCTCGCAGCGCACCGCAAGGCAGGTGAAATCCTCCGGCGTCGAGTCACTCGCACAGCCTGTGCTGGCCCGGTCGCCTTCACCTGGAAGCGGCGAAAAATGCCAGCCCGGCTGCTGACCCAGGGCTGGCTGGGCCGACATCAGCATCAGCACCATCAGCGCCGCGGTTCGATGAGGTCCCATTTGTTCCCGTATAGATCGACAAACACCGCAACCGACCCATAGGGCTCATGCCTGGGCTCCTCGATAAAGGACACCCCATTGGCAACCATCCGCTTGTAATCGCGAGCAAAATCGTCGGTTTCAAGGAAGAGCATGACCCGTCCGCCGGCCTGGCGACCGACCACGGCTTGCTGTTCGGGTCCGTCAGCCTTGGCCAGGAGCAGACGCGCCCCGCCCTGCCCCTTCGGGGCCATCACCACCCAGCGCTTTTCGCCACCCATGAGCTTGTCTTCGACGAGCGAAAAGCCGACGGCATCGCGATAGAAGGCGATCGCCTCGTCATAGTCGGCAACGACAAGGGCAATTGTGGCGATCGCTTGTTGCATGCGGTCATGGTTCGCCTGCTCAGGCCGCGGGGTCAAGCCGGATCGGTCTGCGCCGAACGGATTGATGAAAAAGCGTCCATTCCTGTGGATGGCACCTGTGGCTGTCACAAGATTGACCAAATGGTCAACTCTCCCCATTGCGCTCCCTCAATTTCTAGGCTTTGGTAGAACCCAAGCCCCGGTTGGCAAGCCGGGTGCGCAAAAAAATGTCTCGGGAGACACAAATCATGAAATTGATGAAAACCCTTTTGGCGGCAACTGCCGTCCTGGCGCTGACCGCCGGTGCGGCGCAGGCCAAGACTCTCGTTTATTGTTCCGAAGGCTCGCCTGAGGGCTTCGATCCGGCGCCCTACACCGCAGGCACCACCTTCGACGCGTCCAGCCGTCCCATCTACAACCGCCTGGTGCAGTTCACCAAGGGCGCCTCGA